>DATBHW010000056.1 GCA_036557285.1 Ktedonobacterales bacterium | reverse complement strand
CGCGCCCTTGGGCTAGTATACTTCAGCCCCTTCGTTAGCTCCTGGCTTCGGCGCCGAACCATAACTGCTTGTGGAAGTGACGCGAGTTGGCGCTGTCAGGTCACGCTGGAAGGCTGGCGCTTTTGTTTCTTCTCCTTACAGCCCGCCTGGCGCCTGAGCCATGCGCGCTCACATCAACCAGGAAGGCCACCACGACCCAGACCCAGCCCCAGCCAGTCACGCCGATGCCGGGGGCATAGGCCCAGACGTAGACCAGCGCCATACACGGCAGAAAGAGCACGCCCAGCAGCGGCACAATCCAGTTACCACTGAACGCGAGCGACACCAGGGGCGTCCATATCCAGATACCCAGGAATATCAGGCGCGAGAGAAACCCGGTAAGGCAACCTATCATTAAAGAACTCTCCTCTTCGAGACGCTGTTCCCATCGCAGCAGGGAGAACGCCAGCTCAATAGTCGCCACAGATATATACGTCGCTGGCTTTCTTTTGTTGCGCTTGCCCTGACCCTGAACGCGCTCGTTGCCTCCTCATCGTACACGATTTCACCCCTGAGCAGGCGTGTACACCAGTTCGGCCAGCGCCCGCTCAAGTATGGCGATGGCTTGAAAATACTCCGGGAGAACGATATGCTCGTTGGGCGTGTGGTCCAGCGCCGAATCACCGGGGCCATAGGCCAGCAGCGGACAGTTCCAGACCGGCCCAACCACATTCATATCCGACGTGCCGGTCTTGAGCTTGAAAGCCGGTGCGATGCCCCCGGCGCGCATGGCGCGCACAAAGGCGCTGACCAGCGGGCCATGTCGCGGCGCGCGATACGCCGCTTCAGCGCCCCGACAGGTGAGTTGCGCGCCCTCTGCCCGCGCCGCTTGCATAAGCCAGGCTTCAAGGGCGGCAGCATCGAAGTCAGGCGGCAAGCGATAGCCAATCTCTAGCTCGCACCACTCGGTAAAGCCATCGCTGCCGGAGTTGATCGCGCGCAGCGACGGCATCAAAGCGTCGAAATAGGTTGCAGGGCCGTTCGGCGGCGCCTGGGCAGCATTCCACTGCTCTGCCGCCTGCTGTGCCGTCTGCCAGAAAGCTACCGCCCGCGCGCAAACGCCCTCTTCCGGGCGGGCCGTGTGCGCGACAGGCTGCTCTATTCGGTAGGAGACCAGCAGCCGCCCCTTATAGCCGAGGGTCACGGCGCTGGCCCCGCTGGGTTCGCCAATGATCGTATAGGCTGGCCGCCAGCGGTCCAGGACGGCCCGCGCGCCGCGTGAGGTTGCCGCCTCTTCCTCTACAGCGCCCACAACGATGACCGCGCGGCGTCTTGGGGCAGGGCTGGCGGCCAGGCGCAGCGTCGCCGCGATAAAAGCCGCCAGCGGCCCCTTCGCATCTACCGCCCCGCGACCATAGAGGCGTTCGCCCTCGCGCCGCACCGGGATAGCGCCCGATACCGTATCCAGGTGGCCCAGCAGCACACAGGGCGGCTCAGGTCTATCAACCGTTGCTGGCAATTCAGCGATAAAGTTGCCAACCGCATCCACCTCTCCCCGCAGAGCCGATACGTCCAGGCGCCCGCAGAGCCACTCGGAGAGCGCCCGTTCTGCGCCAGATGGCGTATAGCGTTGGAGCATGCCGATCAGCAGCGCCTCTTCATCAGCCAGGGTCCAGGCTGAGCGCGCTGGTTCGGCAACCGCTCTTTCAATCGTCATCGCAGCGCCTCCTCCAGCGCAGCGGCAACCTGTTCAAGCTGCGCATCCTCAATCACCAGGGGCGGGGCCAGCCGGATAACAGACGGCCCTGCCGTCAGCGCCAGCACGCCCCGGCCCGCCAGCGCCTTGAGGTACGGCTGCACATGTTCGCGCAGTTCAATTCCCAGCAGCAGCCCCAGCCCGCGTACCTCACGAATTACGGGAGACGAAGCCGCCAGCGCCCGCAGGCGTTCCAGCAGATGCGTTCCCAGGATCGCGGCCCGCTCAGGCAGGCGCCGCTCGACTAGTTCGTCTAAGGTAGCGATGGCCGCAGCACAGGCCAGCGGATTCCCGCCAAAGGTGCTGCTGTGTAAGCCTGGGGGCATGGATTGCACGCGCGGCCCCAGGCACGCTGCGCCCATCGGGACACCTCCCGCGATACCTTTTGCCAGACAGAGCAGATCGGGCAGAATGCCAGCATGCTCGCAGGCCCACATTCGGCCTGTGCGCCCGAAGCCGGTCTGAACCTCATCCACAATCAAGAGCGCGCCGCGTTCCTGGCAGAGCCGCGCAGCAGCCTGGAGATACGCTGGATCAGCCGGTCTGACGCCGCTCTCGCCCTGCACGACCTCCAGCATGACGGCAGCGGTCCTGTCGGAGATGACCGCTTCGAGCGCCGCCGGATCGTTGTAGCGCACATGCTGATAATCAGGGACCAGCGGCTCGAACGGCGCACGATAGGACTTTTCCCAGGTGGCGCTGAGCGCCCCCAGCGTGCGCCCATGAAAGCCGCGCATGGCCGCCATAATCTCAGTCCGTCCGGTGGTGAGCCGCGCAAACTTGATCGCTGCTTCAATGGCCTCGGTTCCTGAATTGCACAGAAAGACCCGATTCATCCCGGCAGGCAGCGCGGCGACCAGGCGTTCAAGATAGGCGGCGCGCACGTCGTTGTAAAAGAGTTCGGGGCAAGTTATCAGACGCGCAGCCTGCTGCGTAATTGCCGCCACTACTCGCGGATTGGCGTGGCCGACGTTTGCCACTGCGATGCCGCCCACACAGTCAATGTATTCGTTCCCCCGGTCGTCGAACACCACCGCGCCTGCGCCGCGCACCAGCCGGATCGGGCGCTTGTAAGCGCCGCCTGCCTCATAGCGCGCCTCGGCGTCCTGTTCGATCTCAACCACAGGTTCATAACCTGTACTCATGCGATTACCGTCCCTCTCCCGGCTAGAGCAGCCTGCACCGGATGCTCAGCGCGCCCATCGGCCAGCACCACCCGGCGTACTCCAGCCTGTAACGCTTCTCGCGCGCCGATCAGCTTGCGGCGCATGCCGCCGCTCGCCTGCGCTTCATAGCGGCTCAGTTCCGGGATACTGAGCGACGCGATAAGCGTTCGCTCATTTCGGGCATCGGCCAGCAGCCCCGGCACGTTCGACAAGATGACCAGCAGATCGGCTTCCAAGGCAGCGGCCATCATCGCGGCGGCGCGATCACCATCCACATTGACGGCCTCGCCGGTATCGGCAAGCGCCAGCGGCGCAACAACCGGCGTATAGCCCTGCTCCAACAAGAGGCGCAGCAGCCCGGTGTTCACCTGCTCCACGCGCCCCGTAAAATCATCGCGGATGACGCGCTGGCGTCCATCCTCAACAATACGCAGGGCTTCCTTGCGCGGTCCACGCAAGAGCGCGCCATCCAGCCCGCTCAGCCCCAGCGCGTTGACGCCTTCCCGCTGGAGCGCCCGGACCAGTTCGGCGTTCACCCGCAGCGCCGCCATCAGAAAAATGTCAAGCATGCGCGCGTCGGTATAGCGGCTGCGCACGCCAGCCGTCGAGGTCACGTAGTGCACCGGCTCGCCAAGCGATGCCGCCAGCGCATCGGCAGCCGCCGAACAGCCATGCGCCACCACCACCTGCTCGCCCCGCGCAACATACTCTCCAATATCCGCAGCGGCAGCAGCGCGATCAATCCCGCGCCCGCCGCCAATCTTCATGACAGTCAACATGACTCATATTCCCTCGCTAGATCGGATGCAGCCCGCTAAAAGTCAGCCCTAGCGTTTCGTCCCAGCCCATCGCCGCGTTGAGCGCCTGCACAGCGTTGCCAGCCGCGCCTTTCATCAGGTTATCGAGCGCGGCCATCACCACGACGCGCCGCGTGCCTGGCTCAACCTCGAAGCCAATGTCACAGTAATTGCTGCCGGTCAGCACTTTTGGCTCAGGATAGCGATAGACGCCGGAGCGATCTTTCACCATGCGGATGAACGGCTCCTTGCCATAAGCCGCGCGATAAAGCCGCCAGAGATCGCCGTCGCTGAGCTGTTCGCGCAAGAATGCCTGGGCCGTGACGAGGACGCCGCGCACCAGTTCCACAGCCGTAGCCGAAAAATACACGCCGCGCGCCTGGCTCGATTCGGCAGTGGCTTCAGGCCAATCAAGCTCCTGCATAATCTCCGCCGTGTGCCGGTGGCCGGTAGGCGCAAAGGAGCGCACAGCATGGCTTCTGTCGGGATGATGCGAGCCAGCGCCCGGCGCGGCCCCCGCAGCGGAGGAGCCGACTTTGGCCTCGATCACCAGCGGGGCCTGGCGATCCAGCACAGCGGCCCGCGCCAACGGAGCCAGCGCCAGAATAGCCGCCGTCGCCAGGCAGCCCGCCCCGCTGATGAGGCGCGCCTCTGGCAGTTCTGCCCGGTGCAGTTCAGGGATGCCATAGACAGCGCGTTCCAGCAGGTCCGGGCGCGGGTGCGGATGCCCGTACCAGCGCGAATAGCCCTCGGCGCGGCGCAGCCGGAAATCGGCGCTCAGATCGATAATACGCGGCGCAAGCGCCTGGTAACGCTCAATCTGACGCATACTCGCGCCATGCGGCTGCGCGACAAACAGAACATCGCATCGCTCCAGCGCGTCTGGCGACACCAGTCGAACAGGAGGCCGCCCACCCGCCGGACGCAGATTGGGATGCAGGCCGTGTAGGTAGCTTCCGGCGTAGTGTTCAGAGGCGATCTGGACAATCTGCGCTCGTGGATGCTGCAACAGCAATCGCGCCAGTTCGCCGCCAGCGTAGCCGGAGCCGCCAAGAATCGCCACGCGAACCGGAGAGTCGTGTTCAACAGGAAGGTTCACAGCGCCTGCTCCCCTCGCGCGACCGCCAGCGCATAGTCGGCAACGATGCCCGGAATATCAACGCCGGTGGGCGCGATGCTGTTGCGGAACTCCATCGTCGCGTTGACCTCGTTGACCAGCAAGCCGCGCTGGCTTTCCAATACATCCACCGCCAGGACGCCGCCGCCCACCGCGCGCGCGGCTGCGCGGCACAGACCGTCAAGTTCGGGTGTCACCGGGCAGCAAGTCGCGCTTGCGCCCCGCGCTGTATTGGTAATCCAGTGTTCCGAAGCGCGGTAGATCGCGCAGATCGTGCGATCACCCACGACGAACGCGCGAATGTCGCGTTCGGGCTTGGGGATATACTCCTGGATATAGAAGATGCTGTGCTGGTAGGAGCCAAGCGTCTCCTTGTGTTCCAGAATTGCCTCGGCGGCGTCGCGGTCATTGACTCTGGCAAGCAATCTGCCCCAGGAACCGACTACCGGCTTGAGAACCGCCGGATAACCAATCTCATCCAGCGCCCGCAGCGCGGCTTCCGGCGTAAAGGCCAGCAGTGTGCGTGGAGTCGGAATCTGTTGGCGGACCAGGGCAGCGGTTGTGAGGTATTTGTCGTTGCAGACGGCTGCCACGTCGTAGCGGTTGAGGGTAGGGATACCAAGCTGAGCGAGCGCGTGCAGCAGATACATACCGCGCGACTGGCTCAGGCTGCGCTCTAGAATAATCTGATAGCGGCTCAACACGTTCTGCTGAGCCACAAGGTCAAAGACAAGCTTGCGGTCATCAATCAAGACTACATCTATCTGGCGCGCGCGGAACGCTTCCATCAGCAGCTTCTCCTCGACGCGCACCCGCGATGCCAGAATCCCAACGGTTATCGGCTGAACGGTCCTTTCCCCAAGATGGGCCTCCTTTGTCTGTCGCTTTCAGGATGTTGTCATCAAACCCTGGCATTCCATGCCACCAGCTTTGCCGCGTCCGCTACTCACCCCAATCTTCTTGAATCTCCGGGGCCAGTTCCAACACCAGCGGCTCGACGCTGCGAACCTCTAATTCGGCCCCGCAATCGGGGCAGGGGAGTATCTCCCCGCGCTCGACATTGGCGGCGGGAACGCCGCCCCCGCATTCTGGACAGCTTGCCATCGTCGTTCTCCTTTCTTGTTACCGAGTCTGCCGGACATACAAAAAGGCGCTGCTCGTAAAGGACGAGCAGCGCCTGAAATGCGCCTGGTCGTGGTACCACCTTCATTCGCCTGCGCCTCGCGGCGCAAAGCCTCTTCGAGTGCCAACACACTCTAGCCGGGTAACGGTGGCAGCCGGTGGGGTCTACTAAAGGGTCTGTACCCTCGTTCTTCCCACACTCAGGGGCCTTTTTCCGCCGGGCCTCAACCTCCAGGCTTGCACCAACCGCCTGGTCTCTGCTGGTGATTGTCCGGGTACTCTTCCCCTTTAGCGTTTTCTCTCTTGTGAACGTTCTATACTGTAGCCGATAGCGTCTCTGCGTGTCAAGGGTCGCCTTGCCAGAATATTTGTGCAGAATGCACAGATATTTCACCTCCAGGGCTGGATAATTTGACGGTTGACGGCTTAGCCAGCATCGTTTACCCTAATTATGTGTGCAGAATACACAAAGGCCACTTCCCCTAGCACACACCCTTCTCCACCGACGGAGGCCCACCGCGTTGGCGCGGGTATGCAGGCAGTCCTGCATACCAGGGGCGGTTTTTTTCTCCTCAAAGACGAAATGAGTCACAGGACGCTCTTTTATCGTCGGTCAGCAGGGGTCAGTCAGGCAAGAAACCCGTTGACCCCAGACAGGTAGAAGGTTGGTGACAACAGATGGCGACAATTGAAGCAGCGCGACCCCCTGCACCCAGGATGCCCCTTATCTACAACCGCGCCTTCCGGCTGAAAGTCCTCCTCCTCTTCGTGATTGGCGGGGCTATTGGCTATGCAACCACCTGGTTCGGCGGAGCATCCGCAGGAGCCTATGATCCCAAAGCCATCAACGCCGGGGATACCGCCTGGGTTCTGGCGGCAGCCGCGTTGGTGATGGTCATGACTCCAGCCGTCGGCTTTTTCTATGGAGGCATGGTCTCCAGCAAAAATGTGGTGAGCCTGATCAAACAATCGCTGCTCATCCTTGGAATTGTCAGCATCCAATGGGTGCTCTTTGGCTACAGCCTCGTCTTTGGCAACGATATGGGCGGCGTCATCGGCGGACTCAACTTCTTCGGCTTGCGCGGCGTGGGCTATGCGCCCAACGCCAGCTATGCCGGAACCATCCCACAGCTTGCCTTCATGATCTTCCAGGCCATGTTTGCGATTGTCACGCCCGCGCTCGTCATCGGCTCGTTTGTCGGGCGCATGCGTTTCCGCACGCTGGTCCTCTTCATCATTCTCTGGTCCACGCTTGTCTATGACCCCATCGCCCACTGGGTTTGGGGCGCGGGCGGATGGCTGCACAGCCTTGGGGCGCTCGATTTCGCCGGAGGGACCGTCGTTCATATCAGCGCGGGCTTTGCAGGCTTAGCCGCAGCCATCGTGATTGGCAAAAGGCGCGAGTATCGGCCAGGGCAGCCAATCGCCGCGAACAATGTCCCCTTCGTCCTGCTCGGCGCGGCCTTGCTCTGGTTTGGCTGGTTTGGCTTTAACGCGGGCAGTGCTCTGGCCGCCTCCCCGTTGTCCGTAAGCGCCTTTGTCGTGACCAATACCGCAGCCGCCGCCTGCGCGCTGACCTGGATGGTCCTCAGTTGGGCCGAAAACAAGAAGCCAAGCGCGATGGCAACCGCAACCGGGGCCGTTTGCGGGTTGGTAGCGATCACACCGGCCAGCGGCTTTGTAGGGCCGATGGCAAGCATCGCCATCGGGATCATCGCGGGGGTTGTGACCTATCTCATGCTTCTGCTGCGCAACAAACGTATGCGCGTTGATGATACGCTCGATGTGTGGGCAGCGCACGGAATGGGCGGCGTCACGGGCGCTATTCTCACTGGTGTCTTTGCCGAAAAAGCCATTAACAGCGCGGGCAATAATGGGCTGCTCTTCGGCAACCCTGGACAGCTTTGGGTACAGATCCTCGCAGTTGCGGTCAGCCTGACCTACTCGTTTGGCATCACCTTCATCCTCTTGAAATTACTCGCTCCCATGAAACTGCGCGTCTCAAGCGAGGAAGAGGCGCAAGGACTTGATCTGGCCGTCCACGGGGAAGAAGGCTATCGCTTGTAGCGGCGCTGCACGCAGCGGCCTCTTGCGTGTACCGCCGCCGTCCCTGGCGGCGAACGGTTCGCCAGGGACGGCGGCTGGCGCTACAGGTGACAACGCTTCAACAGGGTTTTCATCATCAGCCAGTCATCCTTCTCACAGCAGCCACACGTTCTCCCAATGCGTAGGGCGGCGCGCCCGGCGCGAGTTGCAGGCCGGATACCACCGTCTGCAAAGGCCGCGCCGCCTCCGTCGCTGTTTCAGGAACAACCCGCCAGAACGCGGCCAGGGCATCCTGCCAGCCGGTCAGAAGGGAGGCCGCGAGATCGCTCCCCGTCACCTGCGCGTGATGGCGAATCAGCGCCTCCAGATCGGCGGCTTCCGCATCACTCTCTATGCGCTCCAGCCGCACCATCTGCGGGTTCAGATGATCGGGCAGACGCTGCTCCCGGTCATAGACATAGGCGATCCCGCCAGACATTCCAGCCCCAAAGTTCTGTCCCGTCGGCCCCAGCGCCACCACCACACCGCCGGTCATGTACTCGCAGCCATGATCGCCTACGCCCTCCACGACGGCAACCGCCCCGCTGTTGCGCACCGCGAAGCGTTCTCCGGCGCGTCCACGAGCCAGCAATAGTCCTCCCGTCGCGCCGTAGAGAACGGTATTGCCGACGATAATTTGCTCCTGAGCATTGAAACGGTGATGCGGCGGGGGCATCACGATGATCTGCCCACCCGTCATACCCTTCGCCACATAGTCGTTGGCGTCGCCCGCCAGAATCAGGCGCAGCCCTGGCACACAGAACGCGCCAAAGCTCTGTCCGGCGCTGCCGGTGAAGTGGCAGGTGATGCTGCCAGCGGGCAGGCCACTATCGCCCCAGCGGCGCGCAATCTCGCCCGCCAGGCCAGCGCCTACGGTGCGATGCGCGTTATGAATGTGCTCATGGACCAGCACCCCATAGCCGCGCGCCAGCAGCGGAAGGGCATCGTTCAGCAGCTCTTCTTCATCCAGCGGCTTGCCGCCTGCCAGCGATACAACCTGCTCCGCAGGGGTAGAGCGGCGGGGCGTATCAGCCGGGCCACTGGCAAGCAGGGCGTCCAGGTCGAGTGTCGGCAGAGGGGTAGCCCTGGCTTCAGCGGCTCCCTCCTTCGAGGCGATGAGCAAATCTGCCCGCCCGATAACGTCATCGAGCCTGCGAAAACCAAGGCCAGCCAGGATTTCGCGTACCTCTTCAGCAATGAGGCGCAGGAACGTGACGACCTGTTCCGGCTTGCCGGTAAAGCGTTTGCGCAGGTCTTCGCGCTGCGTGGCAATGCCGGTTGGGCAGGTATCCAGATGGCACTGACGCGCCATATCGCAGCCCAGCGCAATCAGCGCGGCGGCGCCAAAGCCGAACTCGTCAGCGCCCAGCATGGCCGCCATCACAATGTCGCGCCCGGTCTTCAGGCCGCCATCTGTTCGCAGCCTGACGCGGCCACGCAGCCCATTCATGCGCAGCACCTGCTGGGCCTCCGCCAGTCCCAGTTCCCAGGGGCTGCCAACGTTCTTGATCGAATTCAGTGGGGAAGCGCCGGTCCCGCCATCATGCCCGCTAATCAGGATATAATCGGCGTGCGCTTTGGCAACGCCAGCCGCCACAGTCCCAACGCCGCGCTCGGAAACCAGCTTCACGCCAACCGCCGCGCGCGGATTCACCTGCTTCAGATCGTAGATCAACTGGGCCAGGTCTTCGATGCTGTAAATATCGTGATGCGGCGGCGGCGAAATCAGCGGGATGCCCGTCGCAGTATGGCGCAGGCGCGCGATCAAATCTGTCACCTTGCGCGCCGGTAACTGCCCGCCCTCGCCCGGCTTGGAACCCTGGGCCATCTTGATCTCTAATTCCTCGGCATGGGCCAGATAGGCAGCCGTGACCCCGAAACGACCCGAAGCCACCTGCTTGATGCGGCTGTTCGTCGAAACCCCGTCGCGCGTGCCGGTGTACCAATCGGGGTCTTCTCCGCCTTCGCCGGTATTGCTGCGCGCGCCCACGCGATTGACCCCCAGCGTCAGCGTCAGATGCGCTTCCGGGCTGAGCGCGCCCAGCGACATCGCGGTACTCACAAAACGCCGAATGATCGCCTCCGCAGGCTCAACTTCCTCTACTGGGATCGGCTGGCCGGGCCGAAAAGCCAGTAGATCGCGGATAGCCGTCGCTGGGCGGCTGGCGACCAGATTGCTATAGTGCTGGTAATCGCTCTGTTTGCCGCTATCAACCGCCTGTTGCAGCGCCTTGACCACCTGCGGGTTCGCCGCGTGGTATTCCCCATCGCGGCGGAAGCGCACATATCCGCGATCAGCCAGGCGCGGGCGGATCGCGCCAGACCTTCTTTCGCCTTCGCGCGCCCCCTGATCAGCGCCAGGTTGCCCATCTGCCTGAGCGGCAGCCCGCAGCGCAGCAAGTCGCTTAGCCTCAGCGTGTTGGGCGCGGGCCTGCCGGTGTAAATCAGCCAGCGTCAGCCCACCCAAAGCCCAGGGCGTGCCGGGGAAGTAGCGTTCTACCAGTTCGCCAGCGACACCTAGACACTCAAAAAGCTGCGCGCCCAGATAACTCTCCAGCGCCGAAAGCCCCATGCGTGCCATCACCTTCAGCAGCCCCTTCTCAATGGCATGGCGATAGCGCCCCTCAGCCTCATGCAGCGTCATATTCTCCAACCCACGGCTGCCTGCCAGAGCGCGCACTGACGCCAGCGCAAGATAGGGCAAGACCGCGTTAGCCCCATAGCCGACGAGCAGCGCGATTTGATGCGCGTCCCAGGCAGCGCCAGTCTCAACTACCAGCCCCACCCGCAGCCGCAAGCCAGCGCGCACCAGCGCGTGATGCGCCGCCGCCAGCGCCAGCAGCATCGGCATAGGAACGTTGTCAGGCGGCGCGGCGCGGTCACTGAGCAGCAGGATACCGGCTCCCGCGCGAACGGCGGCAACCGCCTGTTCTTCCAGACCGTCTAATGCGCAGCGCAGGGTCCGGCCCTTATCCTCATCATCAGGATCGCTCGCAGCGAGCGCGTAGACAGTCTGAACACGATTTACTGCTATCTGATGGGTACGGGCCGAGGCCAGCACAGCGGCCAGCGCCGCGTCATCGAGCAGCGGAGAGGGGAGGTGCAGCAGCGTCTCCGCAGGTTCGCTGCTGGCAAGCGCATCGCTGCGTGGCCCAAGATAGGTCGTCAGCGACATCACCAGTTGTTCGCGCAGGGAATCAATGGGAGGGTTCGTCACCTGCGCAAAACGCTGCTTGAAATAGGTCGAAAGGGAGCGCGGCTGTTGGGAGAAGATCGAGAGCGGGGTATCGTCGCCCATGCTCCAGGTCGCCTCCGCGCTCTCCTGCGCCATCGGACGCAGCACTAGCTCTATATCTTCGTGGCTGTAGCCAAAGAGCGCCTGCTGCTCCAGCAGGTCATCAGGGATCGGGCGCTTGGCAACCGCTCCACCGCCCTCCTCTTTCGCCGCGACTGAAACGGGGATGAGATGGCGCTCGACCCAGGCGGCATACGGCTCAAGACCGGCCAGTTCCTCCTTGATCTGCTGGTTATCCAGCACCAGACCACGCGCCGTATCAACAGCCAGCATCTGGCCTGGACCCAGGCGTCCCTTGGCGACAATCTGCGCCTCGTCAAGATGCACGATACCGACCTCGGAGCCAAGCGCAACCAGACCATCGCCCGTAATGACATAGCGCAAAGGGCGCAGACCGTTGCGGTCCAGCGCCGCGCCTGCCAGGGTTCCATCGCTGAAGACCAGGGCCGCCGGGCCATCCCACGGCTCCATCAGCGGCGCCTGCGCCTGGAAAAAGCTGCGTATAGGTGGAGCCAGGTCGCTGCGTCCCTCCCATGCTTCAGGAGCCAGCAAGGCCAGCGCCTGGAGCAGCGAGCGCCCTGAGCGTATCAGAAGCTCCAGCGCATTATCCAGGCTGGTAGAATCGCTGCCGCCAGGATCAATGATCGGACGCAGCCAGCCAGCCTCATCGCCCCAATGGTTCGCCAGGCTCGATGCTTCGCGGGCCGCCATCCAATTCCGATTCCCCTGTATGGTGTTGATCTCGCCGTTGTGCGCCAGCAGACGCATAGGCTGAGCCAGCCGCCAGCTTGGGAACGTGTTGGTGCTGTAGCGTTGATGGAACAGGGCCAGCGCGCTCTCGAAGCGTGGATCGCATAAGTCCAGGTAGAAGCGTGGCAGATTGGCTGCCGTCAGCAAACCCTTGTAGACCAGGGTACGTGCTGAAAGCGAGGCGATATAGACATCGCTCACTCCGGCGGCGGCCAGTCGGGACTCGGTTTCTTTCCGCGCCAGATACAGCAGCCGCTCGAAGTCGTCCGGTGTCGCGGTGTCTGGCCGCAGCGCCAGCACCTGCTCGATCCGTGGACACGTTCGCCGCGCAGCCGCGCCCAATCTCTCAGGATTGACCGGCACAACACGCCAGCCCAGGACCGATGCCCGCCGACGTTCAAGCGCATCGCGCATAACCTCACGCGCCTGCGCGGCGGCCTCATCGTCCCCGGGCAGAAAAACCATGCCCACCGCCAGGCTCTGCCAGGCCACAGGCGGCAAACCCTGCTCTGCCAGCCAGGCATTGAGCAGACGGTAGGGAAGCTGCGTCATCATTCCCACACCATCGCTGGTCTCGTCGTCAGCGTCCAGCGCGCCGCGATGCGCCAGGTTCATCAGCGCCTCCAGCGCGGCGGTGAGAATGCGATGCTCGCGTAATCCCGTAAGGTTCGCCACAAAGCCTGTGCCGCAGGCGTCATGCTCAAACTGAGGAGCATACAAGGGATAATCTCGACACGGCGATAGATCAGCAGCGGGGGATGATTGATCGCCGCAGGATGACAGGGATAGATAAGAACTGATTGAACCCTGGCGCCTCTGCGCCACAGACGCCTGACTCTGGTCCATTCAAACCTCCTAGTAATAGCAGCTTCCAGTGGTGAATGTTGCCTCAGAGAAGATGGGTCATAGGAGCGAATTGGCAAGAGAAGCCCTGCTCACAACCATGACCTTCCTGGAGCGGCGTCCTGGTTCCCGGCGCTGGAAACACAAAAAGCCTTTCACACCGGCAGGTGGAACCATGCCAGCGCGAAAGGCCGCAACGCCCTGTATCGCACCTGGGGACAGGGGCCATCAGCAGCCCCTGGCAATCACCTGGAGTCGGTGGTGCGCTCTATTTGTATAACATGTTGTACATGGAAAATGCTCTCCTGTCAATCCCTGACAGCCGTCTGAGGCAATTTCCCCTCCGGCATGCCCCCCCATTCGGGCTATTCCGGTTGTTGACACAGCGAGCCTATGGTATACTGCGCTGAGCCTGCGGGCAAATATATGGGCCTGACTTTCTCCAGGCTAATCCAGGGATGAGGTGAACCGCGCCCCATCAGGTTGGAAGCGCGGTAACGTTCAAGTAAGGCGGTGAGTATGGGCAAGTATAAACAATGGCTCCATCACCAGGAAGTGGGCGCGCGGCTGCGTGACGAAATCGCTGCCCACGAGGCGGAGCGTGAACGGGTGCTAAAACTGGCGCCCCCCAAAGAGACCCCTCTACCAGATATTTCCAATCCAGTTATCGCGGCGCTGCTCGGACAGGCGGCTCTCACCAAAGCATCTGAGGCATCGGCAGCCAGGGCTGGCCGCAACGGCGGCTCCACAACCGGCGTTCCAACGACTGGGGGCATAGGCCAGGCGAGCGCCACCCAGGCAGCGTCAGGAATAACGGGCAGGCCAGTCCCGCAGGCCAGCAAGCCAGAAGCGCCAACTCAGGAGGAGAGAGTATCCGCAAAACCGGCCCCCCCGATGGCAGCCCCTATTGCAGCCTCAATAGCCGACCCCATGAAGCCAAAGCCAATGGCGACACCGGCGGCTCCTCCTAAAAATATCGCAGAGAAGCCGATCATTCCACCTGCTCCAGCGGAAAAGCCGCGCGCTGAAGCGCCAGCGAAAGCAGACACCATTGACCCCCTGCTGGAACAACTGCTCGCGCAGGCAGAGAACTCGCCAGCCGACCCATTAGAGGCGCTCAACTTACTTGCCAGCCAGGGGCCAAATCTGACACGAGGAGAGGCGCCGCTGCCCATCACCACGCTGCCCACCGCGCCACTGGCAGAACCAGCCTCAACAGGGTCATCTGCGCTGAACGCATTACTGGGCGAATCGAGGGGCGCGCCTGAACCACAAAAGGCAGCATCAGAGCCTGCCTCCGGTTCGGTTGCCGTCGGCGTCGAAGCAATTGCCACCGCCGAATTAACCGCGCGCGCCGAGGGCGCTGCGCGGGTTGAGAAAAAGCGTTCAGACACCGATGAACTGGTCGCATCACGCCCCACCGAAGGCTACACCGAGCCACGCCTCATCGTGCCTCAGTGGCTCAAAAGCATGGAAATCAACCAGGAAAACGAGAAGGCCGAAGACCAGTCGGATGAGGGCGACAACAAGCAGCGATTCAGCGTCTCTTTGCCATTTGAAAACGAAGAAGATATGCGCCTTCATGAATCCGTAGAGCGCTGGTGGCAACGCTGGCGCCAGCAGAGCTAGGGGGATACATATGAGTTCCGACGCAACAGCAATCACCCAACTCTACGAACAGATCCCGCTGGGGGCGCTACAGCAAGTGGCCGATAGCTACATGACCTGGTACGTTGATAGAGCGACACGCCAGCTCGATGAGACGATTGCCAAGCTGCGCGCCGAGCTAGAAGAGAACGACAAGCAAGAGGCGCTCTTTAAGCCCTCCTCGGCTGAACTCGACTCGATGCGCCGCCTCCAGTCAAACAAAGTCTCCGATGTTGATCTGCTTGACCGCCTGGTGGGCAAAGGAGAAGAGTGGCTGGTGCTAACTATGCACCGCCTCGACTACTTCGAGCGCGCTGGCCTGGCGCCAACAGACTACCCCGGCTGGTGCGAACACGCTCTCATCGGCGCCTACGATTGGATTGACGCGGCCCGCCTGCATGCCAGCAAGCGCATGTTCTCGCTTCAGGGCGGCGGGACAGGGCCAATGCGCGCCATTCGCCCCTCCGATCTGGCGGCGGCCAGCGGAGCCAAGAAAGAACCGCCTGGACAGCAGCGCGTCGCTGCTGCGCCGCCTGCGCGCCCGGCTTCTCCACCACAGCGCACTGAGCCGCCCGCGCCCAAACCAGCGGCGGCCCCTCGCGCGCAGGCAGCCACCGAACTATCTACCCAGCCGGTGCCAAGCATAGCCCAGCCCGCTCCGACTGCCCCTGAGCAGATCGGCAAGCTGGAAACAGCGCCGCTCTCTCCGTCTGCGCCACGACCAGAAGCGCCACCACGCCAGGCTGCGCCTGCTGCTCAGACGCCTGGGCGGCCAGCAGCAATGTCAGGAAGCATTCCCGACACGCCCACACGGCCAACGCCTGCTGCTGTGCCCGCGCCAAAGACGGTTGCCCCACAACAGCCTGCGCCGGGTGGACATTCAGCAGGAGGCGCGTCTCCAACGGCCCAGCGGCGGCCCGATCAGCCCATGCCAGCGCCACGACCCCAGCAGCCAGGAGGATCAGGTTCGCTGGCGCAGCAGCCTTATGCCGCCGCCCAGAAACCCCGGCCATCCGGTGGAGCGAGTTGGGGCGCGCAGGATCAGCCGCGCCCTGACCCACGCTATTCACTCGACGACGTAGAAGTCGAAGACCTGGAGGAAGAGGGCGAGGATCAAGGATTGATCCGCAAAATCTTCCGCGTCTTCACTGGCTAACCTCCGCGCTTCAAGGCCCATCTCTCCGAGCGCCAGCCGCAAGATGACCTGCGGCTGGCGCTTTTTTTGACCTTTGATACCCTCTCGCAGTATCATGCTCTTACAGAAAACCAGCCAGAAAGCTCCCGATCTTTAGTCGGGGGATGCATGGCCCAAACGCTAAGGTATTGACAACGTAACTGCAATATCATATACTGTTGACATGAAACAATCCAAAAACTTTCGCCTTTCTGAAGAAGCCTGGTCCTTGCTCTCTGCGCTCGCAGCCCGGCATGGGATTGCTCGCACTGCGGTGCTAGAGATGCTGATTCGTGAGGCAGCACGCCAACAGGGGATACATGCTGATACTGGAGTACAAGCTCAGGGTCAACAAAACACAGCGCGCCGCGATTGATGAAGCCATCCGTACCACGCAGTTTGTGCGCAACAAGGCGCTGCGCCTGTGGATGGATGGGCGCGGCGTGGGCAAGAACGACTTGCAAGCCCTCTGCGCTCAGTTGGCGAAAGACTTCCCCTTTGCGGCTCGCCTCAATTCGATGGCTCGGCAGGCGGCAGCAGACCGGGCTTGGTTCGCTATCAGCCGCTTCTACGAGCACTGCAAACAGAAGAAGCCAGGGAAGAAGGGCTACCCGCGCTTCCAGAAGGATAACCGTTCCGTTGAGTACAAAACCTCTGGCTGGAAGTTGGAACCAGGCGGCAAGCGGCTCACCTTCACCGATGGACACGGCATTGGCACGCTCAGGCTCATTGGCACGCGCGCTATCGAGACGTTTCCCATGAGCCAAATCAAGCGCGTGCGCCTGCTGCGTCGAGCCGATGGCTATTATGTGCAGTTTGCAGTAGGGGCAGCAAGGCAGATCACGCACGAGCCAACCGGGAAGCAGGTCGGTATTGACGTGGGCTTGAAAGCCTTCTACACCGACTCGGACGGCCAACAGGTTGCCAATCCTCGGTATCTCCGCAAGGCCGAAACCAAACTGAAGCGCCTGCATCGGCGCGTCTCGCGCACGGTCAAGCGCTCCAAGAACCGGAAGAAAGCCATCAAACGTCTGGCGAAAGGCTATCTCAAGGTCAGCAGGCAACGTAAAGACTTCGCTTGCAAACAAGCGGGTGCGTTGGTGAAATCTAGCGATTTCCTTGCCTACGAAGCGCTCTCGATCACCCGCCTGGTCAAGAACCACCATCTTGCCAAGAGTATCAGCGATGCCAGTTGGGGGCTGTTCCTGGGCTGGCTCAGATACTATGGCTCCCTGCATGGCATTCCCGTGGTGGCCGTCTCCCCACGCTTCACCACGCAGGATTGCTCTGGCTGTGGGTTCCGGGTCCAGAAGAGTCTTTCGACTCGTACCCACGTGTGTCCAACTTGTGGACTGGTCCTTGACCGCGATCATGATGCTGCCCTCAACATCCTAGATGCTGCTCTCCGTACCGCCGGGCAGGCGGGAACGGGTTCTGCTTCGGCAGAGCAAAACGCTTCTGGACAGGGAACCTCTGGCAACCGCAAGCGCTTGCGGTCTGTTAAGTTCGCTGGCTGAAGGAAGAATCCCCCAGCTTTTAAGCGGGGGAGTGTCAATAGAGATTGATAGGGATCGGATTGAACACCTCTCAGGCTGAAACAGAGCCTGGGGCATTGGTCAAACAAACGGAGGCTGCTATGCTGCGGGTTGAAGTCGCGTTGGATCGCATTCTGGCTGAAATAACACGCCTGGAGCCTGAGAAGACGCCGCTTGCCGAGGCGTCAGGGCGCGTGCTGGCGCAAGCGATTGCTTCCCAGGAAGAGGTACCACCTTTCGCCAATTCGGCTATGGATGGCTATGCCCTGCGCAGCAGCGATACCCAGGAGGCTTCGCAGCAGCAGCCGCGACGTTTGTGGCTGGCGGGCATCGTCCAGGCCGGCCAGGTTGCCGAACGCCCGATTGGTCCAGGCGAAGCGATGCGCATCTTGACCGGCGCGCCTGTGCCGCCGGGGGCCGATGCGGTCATTCAGCAAGAACTGACGCAAACGGGTGCGGGCTGGGTAGAGGTAGAGAACCCCGTAGCCCAGGGGAATAATATACGCTATCCTGGCGAAGATATTCGACGTGGAACCCGTGTGCTTGAAGAAGGCGCCCTTCTTGGCCCCGCTGAGATTGGGGTACTGGCCTCGCTGGGCGTCTCAGAGGTGGTTGTCTACCGCCGCCCGGTAGTCGCCATTCTGGCAACCGGCGATGAACTGGTAGAGATTCACCAGGCGCTCCGCCCCGGCCAGATTCGCAACAGCAACAGTTATCTCATCGCGGCGGCAGTCGCGCGCGCCGGAGGCATCCCACGCCCGCTGGGCATCGCCCACGATCAGGTAGAGGAACTGCGCGCCAAACTCCAGGCCGCCCAGGAGGCCGATCTGATTATCACTTCAGGCGGCGTATCGGTTGGCGACTACGATCTGGTCAAAGACATCATGCGCGAGCAAGGCGTGATCGAGTTCTGGCGCGTCAACCTGCGGCCCGGCAAGCCGCTGGCGTTTGGCAGACTCGGCGGCACGCCGCTGCTGGGACTCCCCGGCAACCCGGTTTCAGCCGCCGTCACGCTCGAACTCTTCGCCCGCCCGGCGCTGCGCAAGATGCAGGGATTTGCCCAGCTTTTGCGCCCGAGAGTTCAGGCGCGCCTGCTCGACAGCGTCCCTGAGAGCGGAGGCCGCCGCCATTACGTGCGCGCGCGGGTGGAACTGCAAGAAAGCGGCTTTGTCGCCAGGACCACCGGCCCACAGGGTTCCCACATCCTCACCTCGATGCTGGGCGCAAACGCGCTGCTGGTCATTCCTGAAAACAGCCCACCCATGCAGCCAGGCGAGATGGTGCAGGCTATGCTCCTCGTGGAGGGCCTGGATTAAGCTCTGGTGAGGGGATGATACGGATTCCTAATCTGCTGCTGGACCAGCCGCTCTGCCAGCGGTATCCCGTTGCAGGCCGTTTACCACCAGCACACCTGATGAAAGTAGCTCGGAAGCCAGACGCAGCGCCCCTGACTCTGAAAGGCGTAACTGTCGGCACACCTCCCAAAGCGGAGTCCTACCGTTGATAGCCGTCAGAAACCGCCACTGATCCGGGGTAATCTGGACCTTTCCATTGGCGGCTGGCCGCGCCTCTTCAGCAAAGTCGAGAACGAGATCAAGCGTCACCGCCATCCTGGTGGCAGAAACGCGCTGCCGTCGTTCAGCAAGATGGCGCAGAGCCTCTTCCAGCACCGCGCTGATCGGAATGGTGATAACCATCCGCCCCGGCAGCGGCGCCTCATGTTCTACAAACTCAAACTCGCCACCATCCCAACTAAGCGCCACCACCAGCAGCTCAACAGCATCATCGGCCACCCAATCGCGCAGCTCCCGCTCGGTGAGATAGTTGCATTGCAGCAGCGCGCGCGCCAGGTCCACTTCGCTGTTAATCGGCTTTTCCTGATAGAGTGCGCGCACATAGCCGAGTTGCTGCGGGGTGACAAGGCGAGCATTCACCAGTCGCTCGCTAAAGGATTGGCCGACACCGCTCCGCTGGACACACAGCACCTGGCCCGCCTTCAGATAGAGTTCAGCAGCCAGATTGCCATACCTGACAATCAACAAGCCAGCGCCTCGTTGCTCATCAATCAAGCGCAGCACATCCTCCAGGTTCGTCTCTTGAAGTGTGCCTGCGAGGGTCATGATAGCTCCTATCTTTGGTGGCAAAGCAACTCAACCAGAAGGGCCAATACCCAGCGCGTCATAGTTTAGCCAGGATCATCAGTCGGGAACAAAAGAGGCGCTTTGCGCGCGCGGCGGAGGGAGAGGGATTCGAACCCCCGGAGGCTTGCACCTCTGCGGTTTTCAAGACCGCCGCATTCGACCACTCTGCCATCCCTCCAGTACGAAAGTAGCATAGCATCGGCTTTGCGTTGTGTCAAGGGTTCACAATATGCCTCAACTCGTCTATACAAGACTGGCGAACCCCTGCCAGAAGAGATATATTACAGGTGCTATCCCTGCCTATCCCTTCTGCCAGGGGCCGCTGACGCCGGCCAGTAAGGCTTGACCAGGGCTTTATGCGCTCATACACGTGGTCACGACCTGACGAAAACATCTCCGCAGGCAATCGGCTGGTATCCGGCCTGGGTTTTAAGGTCCGTACCGTTGTGGACGTGGATATACCAGTTGTCGGAGATGGCCTGCACTCCTTGAATGGTCGTCACGACCTGCGCGCGACCAGAAGAATCAGCCACCACCGTTTCCAGCGGATGCACTACCGGCCCCTGCTTTGCGCAGCTACCAGAATGAATATGAGCATCGTGGTGACTTCCTGGGGCCAGACCAACTAATGAGAGGGTCACGGTCAAGGTCGTGCCAGAGAGGCTCAGACGCGCCTTCCCATGCGCTCCCTCCCCGCCTTGCTCATGAGGCACACCACGCAGCCGCGCCTTCACCGATTGCTTTTCTGTAGTGGAAGGCTTGGGGTTGATGACGTTTGCGCACGCCAGCGAAGCCCCCTGATTGCCTGCTGCGGGCGCGTGGAGAGCGATATACCAATCCCTGGCCGGGATGCCGCCCGCTATCCCCTTGATGGTCGTGGCGCTGGAGCCTGCGCCGTATCGATCCGCCGTGACGGCTGCCAACTGATGCAGCATACTCCCCTGGTGCTGGCAGTCTCCAGAGCCGAGCGTAGCGGGATACGGGGCGCTGGGATAGCTGCCTGGATTCATGGGAGCCAGGCCAGCCAGTGAAAGCGCCACCGTCAAGGTGTGGTCATTGCCGGGATCCCAGGTGAGTTCTGCTGAACCATTGGGTTGAGGCGCCATGAATGCATTGCCAACGGCGCTAGGTGTCGTGGTAGCCGTTGGCGGTGGCGCGGTACCCGTCGGCTGAAAGGCAGCGCCACGCGCTATCCCGCCACATCCGCCCAGAAATAGCACGATGGCTGCTCCCAGTACAGCAGTGCTCCTGACGCTGCGTGTAAAACGCGATTTATGAACCATCGCCTTGCCTTTCTAACGTTGGTTTGCCGGTGATCTGCGAAAAATTCTTCAAGATTGAGACCAACTATTCGCGCCAAAACTAAGAAGAATAAAGATCATATCGCGGATAAGACGGTGGGGGAATCTTTCCTGGTGAGTGGAAATGGATGAGGTATCCTCCTGAGAGGATTGACAAAACACCAATTTCACAGTACACTTGAAAATAACCACCCGCAATGGCGCCTGTGGCTCACAGAAGCGTGCGGGTTTTATGTTTCTTTTGAAATGGTGGCCCACGATGACAGCCGAGTCAGCACGACAAGCAGCGCAGTATCACCGAGATGAAGCGGTTCACGCCAGCTTCACCTCCTGTTGCGCTATGGTGTCGGGCAAGTGCTATAGCGCCCTTACTATTGAGGGCGTTATGCCCTTTTACGCGCTGCGTCGTGCCTCCAGGGAGCCAGCCATCTCAGGAATAGATGACGGTTAGACCATGATCCTAAACAGAGCGATCTCCGGCGGGGTACGAGTCCAGATAAGGGCTGCGTACCCCGCCTGTTTTTCCAGGGGATTCGTGGCGAGCATTGGAGCAGGCAGGATATGCCAAAAGGAGGAACCAGCGATGAATGTTGTCGAGGTAGATGGCTTAGGCAAGCAATTTCGCACGCGCCAGCGCGAAGCTGGCTTAGGCGGCAGCGTCCACGCGCTCTTCCGGCCAGTCTACCGCGTGCGCGAAGCCGTGCGCGGCGTTAGCTTCAGTCTGGAGCGCGGCGAGATGCTGGCCTTCATCGGGCCAAACGGCGCGGGGAAGAGTACAACCATCAAAATGCTGACCGGCATTCTCTACCCTACAATGGGCGAGGCGCGGGTGCTGGGCTGTGTTCCCTGGCGCGAGCGCCGGGCGCTCTCCTATCGCATCGCCAGCGTCTTTGGGCAAAAATCGCAGCTCTGGTTCCACCTGCCGCCGCGCGATACCTTTCGTCTGCTGGCGCGCATCTATGATCTGGACGAGATCATCTTCCAAAAGCGCCTGACGTTTCTGGTCGAGGCATTCGAGATTCAGGATTACCTGACGACGCCGGTGCGCAAGCTGAGCCTGGGCGAGCGCATGCGCTGCGAACTGGCCGCCGCGCTGCTGCATGGGCCAGAGGTACTCTTTCTGGATGAGCCAACTATCGGATTGGATGTCATCGCCAAGCAGCGTATGCGCGACCTGATTGGTCGCTTAAACGCCGAAGAACAGACGACCATCTTCCTGACCTCGCACGACGCGGGCGACGTGGAGCAAGTTTGCCGCCGCGCCATCGTAATTAACGACGGGCAGATCATTCTCGATGCGCCGGTGGCAACGCTGAAACGCGAATACCTCAGAAGTAAAACCATAGACCTGCTGCTGGAAGAAGTGGTCGCGCCGGAAGGTCAGAGGGAACCGGCAAACAATGGCGCGCACGGGCAGCGAGCGGTCCTGATGGGGTTGGAAGGGTTCGAGGGGGTCAGAGTCGTCAAAGCCAGGGGACACGGCGTCAAGCTGGAAGTAGACACGCGCCAGCAGCCCATCGAGCCGGTGGTGAGCGCATTGATGCGAAACTACCGTGTGCTGGACTTGAACATCGCCGATCCCCCGATGGAGGAGATCATCGCCACGATTTACGGAACAAAAGAGGCTGCCTCCAGCGCAGCAGGCGCTCAGAATGGAGATAACGCCCCCTAGCCAGCGGCGGCTGCGGATATGGCTCTTAAGAGAGGAAACAACTATGGCACAGGCTTTCAGAATGGCCGGGCCAGCCCGAAAAAAGCCGAGACGGCTGCGGCAGATAGGGAAATATTGGGCTATCTTTCGGATGAGCCTGGCGAGCAGCATCGCCTATATCAGCGAGATCGCCTTTCGGGCAGTGGTCGTAGTGGCCCTGATGGTCATTTTCGTCCAGTTGTGGGAAACAACCTACAGCGCGCAGCCGGGCGGGCGCCTGGGCGCTTTTACACTCCGCGATATTATCTGGTATCTGGCGCTGGTGGAGACGCTCGCCACCAGCGTGTCGCCATTGAATCGCCGGGTGGATGGCGAAGTGCGCTCAGGAGACCTGGCCTATCTGCTGGGGCGGCCCTGTAGCTATGTCTTCTATCAATACGCGTACTACCTGGGTGATCGCGTGGTGCGCCTGGCAATATCCGGGGTGATTGCCTGTATGGTGGCGCTGGTCTTTGTGGGGCCGCCGCCGCTATCGTTCTGGGGCTTGTTGGCAGGGCCGCTGGTCATCTTTCTGTCCATCTCGATTGATTTCTCGGCGCTCTTTGCCATCGGCTTGCTGGCCTTCTGGACCGAAGAAACCGAATCGTTTGCGCTCATCTATAGTCGGCTGGTGCTGGTGCTGGGCGGCGTGCTGGTGCCGCTGGAACTCTTCCCGGAGCCGCTGGGGTCCATTGCGCGGGCGTTGCCCTTTGCAGCCCTGCTCTATGGCCCGGCGCGAACGATCATCAAGTTTGATCTGGGGCAATTCGTGGGACTACTCGCGCAGCAAGGGCTGACGCTGGCGGCTTTGGGGCTGCTCGTGGCAGCCGTCTACCGGCTGGCGGTGCGGCGCGTGAATATCAACGGAGGCTGAGATGCGACGCTATCTGCGCTTTCTAGGCGGGTATCTCTCCGCCAATTTGCAGGCGGCTATGGAATATCGGGCTGGATTCTGGAGTCAGGTCATCAGCATGGCCCTGAACGACGGGCTGTGGCTGGGCTTCTGGTGGCTCTTCTTCCGGCGCTATCCCGTCGTGCAGGGCTGGGTGGTCAGCGACATCATCGTCATCTGGGCCGTTCCGACGGCGGGCTTTGGCCTGGCAACCGGCATCTTTGGACGGGCGCAGCGCCTGGCAGACGTCATCACCAGCGGCGCGCTGGATAGCTACCTCACGCTGCCCAAAAACGTCTTGCTGCACGTGCTGATCAGCGCCACCAGCGCCAGCGCCTGGGGCGATTTGATCTTTGGCGTAACGGTGTTTATCCTGTTCATTCGCCCATCACCGTTCGATTTCCTGCTCTACCTGGCATTGGCGCTGATGGTCGCTATCATCTTCACAGCGTTTCTGGTGCTGCTGGGGTCGCTGGCGTTCTGGCTGGGCAACAGCGAAGGGCTGTCGCAGCAGCTCATGGGCGCGCTGATCAGCTTCGCCACCTATCCGACGGCCATTTTTCACGGCGCGGTAAAGCTGCTGCTGTTCACCGTACTGCCCGCCGGATTCATCTCGTACTTTCCGGTGGAACTGCTGCGCTCCTTCCGCTGGCCGTTGTTTCTAGGGCTGCTCGCCTTCACGCTGGGCATTGCCACGCTGGCCTGGCTGGTGTTTCATCGAGGGCTGCGCCGCTACGAGAGCGGCAACCAGCTGGGAGCGCAGGCGATCTAGCATGCTGCTGGACCGCTTCTAGAGACAAAAAGAGGCGAAGGCTGAGGATAGCTGCTCAGTCTTCGCCCTGATCTTCTCTCTGATGCGCTGGGCGTCTAGTGGCCGCAGCCGCACGCGCGGGCCTGGCCGCCGTCACCGGCTGTCTTGAAGGAATGCCCACAGCCGCACGTACTGACGGCATTAGGGTTATTGACGGTGAAGCCAGCGCCCATCAGGCCGTCAAGGTAATCAATCTCGGCCCCGCCGATATACGTCGCGCTCATGTCGTCAATGAAGACGCGCACGCCATTCACCTCGACCACCTCGTCACCCTCCTGGGTAGTGTCGAGCGTCATACCATATTGCAGCCCAGAGCAGCCGCCACCGGCAACGAAAACTCGCAGGCCCAGCTCAGCGTCATCCTCCTGCTCCAGCAGCGCGCGAATTTTTTCAGCGGCCACAGAAGTCAACGTGACCAACGGGATAGCGACTTCGGAGCCAGTATCTTTCTGCTCAATCATGGAAACCAACCTCACTTTCGGTTTGAGGGCAGAATCGGTTAAAAGAACGTTTCTTGCTCTTTGCCCAGATTATACTACCTCTGGGGGGTATCCGTCAAGCGAGCAAATGCCGTGACGCCTTGCTTCGACTATGCTGTACGTATATCTGCCGATGGAGCGAAAGCGCCAGGAGTGCTATACTGGCTATACGGGGTCAGCGAGCGCCACATGAACAGGCGTTGTTGCGCGGAGGCGCAGATGGATAAGCCCGATCTCTTATTGGAAGCAAACGACGTGGTAGAACCACTGCCCATTCGTGTCGTGCTGGCAGACGATCACGCCCTGGTACGCGAGGGGACGCGCCGTCTGCTGGAAGCGGAGTCTGACGTGCAGGTGATCGCAGAGGCGGCCAGCGGCATAGAAGCGGTTGCCGCCGTCGAACAGGGGCGCCCGGATGTAGTAATTATGGACATCGCCATGCCTGGAGGCAATGGCATCGAGGCAACCAGGAGCATCAAGCAGCTTTCCCCTCAAACAGCCGTGCTGGCGCTGACCGCCTATGATGATGATCAATATGTGATGGCGCTGCTGGAGGCAGGGGCCGCAGGCTTTCTGTTGAAAAACGTTCATGGGCGCGAACTGGTTGAGGCTGTGCGCGCGGTGCATCGCGGGGAGCCAATTCTAGACACAGCCGTAGCAGCGCGCGTGCTGCGCCGCATGGCAGGCGGCACGCCATCGAACGCGCTCCCCGAAGCGGCGCTCAGTGATCGTGAAATGGAGGTGCTGCGGGAAGCCGCGCGTGGGCTGCCAAACAAAGAAATTGCCCGGCGCATGGGCCTGAGCGTGCGCACCGTCCATACCCATCTCGGCAATATCTTCGGCAAGTTGCAAGTAGGCTCACGAACCGAGGCCGTCTTACAGGCGCTTCGACGTGGCTGGATTCGTCTTGAGGAAACTGAGGGGGATACCTGATGTCTGTGCATGCGCCCTCGAACGCGCCGCCAGAAACAGAAAGCGTGGCTCAGCCAGAAACGCGCCAGACCACCCAAAACACCATACAGCAAGTGCTGGTGACAGTCATATCGTTATCGCTCATCGTTGCTCTGGCTGCCTGGGCGCTGAAAACCTATCTCCCACCAGTCGCGCCCTATGGGGAACGCGCGGCCTTCATCTTCCCGCTGCTGATCTTGCTGGTTGAACTGGGCGCGCGCTGGCTAGCCTATCGCGCCTTGCTGGGCGGCAATCGGGTAATTGATCTTCAGGCGCAATTTGCGCCAGATGGGCAGGGCTTCTCGCTGCCGCAGATCACCCTCCCATTATATCTGGCGTGCGCCGTGTTGCTGGGCGCACAGACGGCGGTCCTGGCCGCCGTCATCATCGAAACCCTCTTGCAGATCATAGCCATAACCCAACAGACCAGAGGAATCAAAGAAGCCAGCTATCGCGTGGCAACCAATGGGGTAGTGGTATTGGCTGGCGGAGGATGCTATACGGCGCTTGTCTGGATAGCCGGACAACAAATCCATCATCCACCATTTGAGATCAGGCTGGGCGCTGCGGCTGTCGGAGCGATGGTCATGCTCATCCTTTATCCCGCGATCGCATTACCCCTGGTGGCAAAAAGCCCTGGCAAATCCCCGCTGCGTTACTGGACAGCCTATTTCAGAACGCCTGCGGCGCGCTTTCAGTTGCTGCTTTTGAGCATCGGGCCACTGCTCCCGCTGGTCGAGGAACTGGATGATCTGGAGGCAGAATTAGCCTGGGTACTCTTCCTGGCGCCGCTCTTTGCCATCTACTATCTGGCAATCGTCAGCCTGCGCTTCCAGCGTCAGACCGAAGAACTGCGCGCCAGCCTGCAAGCACTGCGCCAGGCGCGCCGCCGCCAGGCGGAACTACAAGATTATGCCGCGCTGGTTATTCGGGCGCAAGAAGACGAGCGGCGGCGACTGTCGCGCGAACTGCATGACGACACGGCCCAGGCGCTGATCGCCCTCTCGCGCGGCCTGGAAGCCCTGGCCGACTCGCGCAGCGCCGGGCGCGCCCAGGCAAACGACGCCCGCTGGGTCGAAGACCTGCGCGAACTGGCAGACCGCTCGCTGGAAAGCGTGCGGCGCGCCTGCCGCGATCTGCGCCCATCCATCCTCGATGATCTGGGTCTGGCGGCTGCGCTCGACTGGCTGGCAGAGGGAGCCATTCAGCGAGGGCTGCCCTGCACCCTGCGCATCGAGGGTTCCTCTTTTGCAGTCCCCGGCGAGGCAGAACTCGTCTTCTTTCGTATCGCCCAGGAGGCGCTCTCTAATGTCTGGCGCCATGCCCAGGCCAGCCAGGCCGAAGTGCTGCTGGCCTACGAGCCTGGGCTGCTGCGCCTCCGCGTGCAGGACGACGGACAGGCGTTCGATCTGACCAGAGCAAGACAGCGCCGGAGCAGCAGCCTGGGAATCCTGGGGATGCGCGAGCGCGCCGGGCTGGTGGGCGCGGAACTCAAGATCACCTCGACGCCGGGCCAGGGAACGGCGGTTGAAGTGTGCCTGGCGCTGCCGACAGGCGCCTGACTGGCAAT
Source organism: Ktedonobacterales bacterium (assembly GCA_036557285.1). Taxonomy (NCBI): domain Bacteria; kingdom Bacillati; phylum Chloroflexota; class Ktedonobacteria; order Ktedonobacterales; species Ktedonobacterales bacterium. The sequence continues at coordinate 35,687 of DATBHW010000056.1, read as the reverse complement.
CAGTCGTATTACCTGGACAGGTTACGCATTTCTGCCGATGCGTCCTGGGGCGCTTCCGGCTACACTATCACCAGGGCGGGATTCATGCTGAACTTAGCTGCGCCTGCTTGTTGTTGGCGAGGCGGCAAACAAGCGGCAGCACCACTGACCGTCAAGTGGCGCTCTTCGGACCCCTGGCAGCTCGGTAGGAACCGCCCTTCTTTTTTCCTTCTACACTTCTCTTCCCCATTTCTCCCCTTTTCTCTTCTTTGCGCTCCCTTCCCTTTCCCCTCACCAGCACTGCCGTATGCTATAGTATACGGATAGAGATGCTCACCTATTTCCTCCCGCTGGCGATATTGAGCATGCTCTATTGAGCACCGCCAGCGACCAAGGAGCGCTTTTCATGAGAATGACGAATCTGCTCCACCAGGGGTACAACGCTGTCCCCATCTTGCTGGAGCAACACGAAGGGGCTGGCTCAGGAGCCGGAACGCCCCGCCAAGAGCAGAGCGCGGCGTTCGGGGCCAGGCAGCGTCTCGCCACCGCCGCCGGATCAGTAGCCTGTTATCGTCTAGCGTCGCTGGCCGACCAGGGCATTGCCGATCTGACACGCCTCCCCTTTACCGTCAAGATTTTTTTGGAGAATCTGCTGCGCCTGTGCGGCGGCCCACATGTGACCGAGCAAGACGTAACCACCCTGGCGCGCTGGAGTCCGACGCAGCCCGCAGACCATACCTTTGCCTTCCTGCCCGCGCGCGTCATTCTTCAGGACTTTACCGGCGTTCCTGTTGTCGTTGATCTGGCGACCATGCGCACAGCAGTCGCAGCCCTGGGCGGCGATCCTGGCAAGATTAACCCCCTCGTTCCGGTTGATCTGGTGATTGATCACTCCGTCCAGGTGGACCGCTTCGGTTCATCGCTGGCCTTCAACTTCAACGTCGAGCAGGAATACCAACGCAACGGCGAACGCTACGCCCTCTTGCGCTGGGCGCAGCAAGCCTTCCAGAACTTCAGCGTCGTACCCCCTGGCACCGGCATTGTTCATCAGGTCAATCTGGAGTATCTGTCAAAGGTCGTCCAGACCAGGCAGGAGGGCAGCGAAACGATTGCCCTGCCCGATACCCTCGTTGGCACCGACTCACACACGACAATGGTGAACGGCCTGAGCGTGCTGGGCTGGGGCGTCGGCGGCATCGAGGCCGAGGCCGTCTTGCTGGGCCAGCCCATCGAGATGGTCACGCCCATCGTCGTCGGCTTCCGCTTCACCAACGGCTTGCCAGAAGGCGCAACGGCCACCGATCTGGTGCTGACCGTCGCCGAAATGCTGCGCAAGCGCGGCGTAGTTGGCAAATTCGTCGAATTCGCCGGGCCGGGCCTGAGTCAACTCAGCCTGGCTGACCGCGCTACCCTCTCCAACATGGCCCCCGAGTACGGCGCGACCGCCGCGCTCTTTCCCGCCGATGCCGAAACCCTGCGCTACCTGCGCCTGACTGCCCGCGAGGACGTGGTTGATCTCGTCGAGCGATACACCAAAGAGCAGGGCCTCTTCCGCACCGACGAAACACCCGACCCGCAGTTCAGCGAACTGATCGAACTTGATCTTTCCACCGTCGAGCCAAGCCTGGCCGGCCCCAGGCGCCCCCAGGACCGCGTGGCGCTGCCCAATGTGCGCGGTAACTTCTACTCGGCATTTCCGGCCCCCGCTGCGGCTGTCCACCGCAACGGCGATGAAGGCGAAGTCGCCGTTGCGCCCGCGCCGACAGCCGTTGAGGTGCAGTTGGACTCCGAGCGTGTGTCCCTGCGCAATGGCTCGGTGGTCATTGCCGCCATCACCAGTTGCACCAATACCTCCAATCCTACCGTGATGGTCGGGGCCGGACTGCTGGCAAAGCACGCCGTCGAGCGCGGGCTGCGCGTCCGATCCTCCGTCAAGACCAGCCTGGCCCCTGGCTCCAAGGTCGTCACCGACTACCTGGAACGCGCCGGACTGATGCCCTATCTCGAAGCGTTGGGCTTCCATCTCGTCGGCTACGGGTGTACGACGTGCATAGCCGCAGGGACTCCTGTGTTGCTTGCCAACGGAACAGCGCGTCGCATTGAACACATGCCAGACGCGGGTGGAGCGGTGCTTTTCGGCCCTACGGCAGACGGTACGCTGCGTATGGCTGTGCAAACCGAAGCGATAGATCAAGGCATGCGTGCGTGTGTCTCACTCGTCCTGCAAGATGGACGCAGCCTGGTCTGCACACCGGACCATATGATTCTGTGTGCGGATGGTCGCTGGGTGCGCGCAGACCAGCTTGTGCAGGGCCAGGATCGCGTAGTGGTTGGACTGGAAGCCCCCCTGGACGAGCCTGGCGCTGACGAATCTGGCTACGCGCTGTGCGCGGGCGGCCTGACGTTTTCCCTGGATACCCCGCAGGAACGGCTGCGCACATTGGCGTTTGCGCGCCTGGTGGGTCATCTCCTCAGCGACGGCTCGATCAGCGTCCTTGGGCAAGGGCGCATGCACGTTGGACAGGCCGTTGACCGCGCAGCCGTTCTCAACGATGTCGAACTGCTGACGGGCTGCCGCCCCGCAGCCACGCGCTACGACGAGCGGAAGTGGACCATTGTGCTGCCGATGCATCTCACAAAAGCCATCAGCACCCTGCCTGGTGTACGCATCGGGCGACGCATCGAGCAGACTCCGATGCTGCCAGCATTTGTATTGGACGAGCGATGTCCTGTGGCGGTGCTGCGCGAGTTCCTGGGCGGCCTCTTCGGAGCGGATGGACACGCTCCCGTCTTACACCGCTGGGGCAAAGATGAAGAACAATCAACGCTCGAACCTCCTCAGTTTTCTCAGAGCGTCAAACCAGAACAGACAGAAACCCTCAAACGAATCATCGGCGATATTGTTCGCCTCCTGGCGCGCTGTGGTGTCGAGACTGACGGGGCCAGGATATATGAATATCAGACGCGGCAGGCGGCCTCCTCCTATCCCACTGCACACGATGGCATTCCGCGTGTCGAGGTTCGTCTGGCGCTTCCAGATGGCCTTTCGTTCGTGGAGCGCGTTGGATTCCGCTACTGTATAGACAAGCAGATGCGCGCCAGTGCAGCAGCGGTGTATTGGCGCACAGTGAAGATGATCAACGAACAGCGCCTATGGATGTCGTCTCGTCTGGAAGAGTTGCACGAGTCGCAGCGCGAACTGTCGTTCTCTCGTGCGCGCCGTATGGCGGCGGCAGAACTGACGCAGCGCGAAACTGCGATATTCCCGCATTACTCGCTGCTTGAGGGACATGATCGCTTCTCGCGGCTCCCACAAGCGACGGCACGCCCATTTCAACCGCTGCATCGGGATAGCTGCGGCTTCCTCTCACCTGTCGAGATGTTCAAGCAAATGGGGGTGCGCGAGTGGTTTGCGCCGCTACGCTCGCGGGCGGAAACTGATGCTGCCAAACGCTACTGTGTCGAGAAAGAGGCGCTGACCCTCCCCACCTTCACCCTTCAGGTAGTGGACCGCCAGGCAGCAGGCAAACGGCAAGTGTTCGACCTGGCTGTAGATGACATTCATGCCTTTCTAGCTGGCACGATAGCGGTCCATAACTGCATCGGCAACAGCGGGCCACTGCTGGAGCCGATTTCGGCAGCCATCCAGGAGAATAACCTGGCCGTCGTCTCCGTCCTCAGCGGCAACCGCAACTTCGAGGGCCGCATCCACCCCGACGTGCGCGCCTCCTACCTGGCTTCGCCGCCGCTGGTCGTCGCCTACGCCCTGGCCGGAACCGTCGAAGTAGATCTGGCGCACGAACCAGTTGGCGACGACCACAACAGCCAGCCCGTCTATCTACGCGACATCTGGCCCTCGTCGGCGGAGATTCGTGACACCATCGCGGCCTCGCTCAGCCCGGAGATGTTCAAGCACGAGTACGCGCATGTCTTCGACGGCGATGACCGCTGGCGCGCCCTGCCGGTCCCCGAAGAAGGCAACCTCTACGAGTGGGACACCGCTTCCACCTACGTCCAGATGCCCACCTTCTTTGAGGGCATGGCCCCCCAGCCAGGGCCGCTCAACGACATCAACAACGCCCGCGTGCTGGCAGTGCTGGGCGACTCCGTGACCACCGATCACATCTCTCCGGCTGGCTCGATTGCCAAAGATAGCCCTGCCGGAAAGTATCTGATCGCGCATGGCGTGGAGCCGCGCGACTTCAACAGCTATGGCTCGCGGCGCGGCAACCACGAAGTCATGATGCGCGGAACCTTTGCCAACATCCGCCTGCGCAACCAGCTTGTCTCCAAAGAGGGCGGCTGGACCGCTCACCAGCCGGATGGCGAGGTCATGACCATCTACGACGCCGCCATGCGCTATCAGCAGGAAGGCACTCCGCTGCTCATCTTCGCTGGCCGCGAGTATGGCAGCGGCAGTTCGCGCGACTGGGCGGCCAAAGGCACGATGCTGCTGGGCGTCAAAGCCGTGATCGCCGAAAGCTACGAGCGCATCCACCGCAGCAACCTGATCGGCATGGGCGTCCTGCCGCTCCAGTTCCGCTCTGGCGAGAACGCCAACTCATTAGGGCTGGATGGCCGCGAAACCTACGAAGTGACCGGCATTGCCGAGGGGCTTACCCCTGGCAAAGCACTCAGCATCCGCGCGGTGCGCAGCGATGGCAGCCAGGTGCGCTTCTCGGCTCTGGCTCGTCTCGACACCCAGGTCGAGATCGACTACTACCGAAACGGCGGCATCCTCCCGGCAGTGCTGCGCGACCTCATGAAGTAAGCCTGGCACGCTATCTCTCGATGCTGGAAGCAAGCACGCAGGGCGCTATCGTTTGACAGCGCCCTGCGTGCTCTTTTTCCTCTCCCCGCTTTCTGCCTATCGCTGCTGTCAACCCATCTATGGTATACTACCGATAGACCATAGGAACGGTATGTGTAGGTAATCTTCACTCGCAGCCTCTCACCCCGAAGGAGGGTATACTATGGTTCTACTGAAGGCGCCGATACGTATCAATCAACTCACTGCGGGTGGGCAGTATCCCCATGAAGACTGTGGTGAGTCCTGCGCGAGTTCGATCCTCACCGACTTTGGTCGCCCCCATTCAGTACGAGACATCGAGGACTTTGCGAAGAAGTATGGAGACGCGCCTAAAGGTGGGACGGGCGCTGAGGTGTACCATGCCCTGTTTCATCAGTATGGAGTTCCAAGTATCCTTCGCAGGGGTCTCCAGGCTGACTGGCTGCTGCCTGCGCTCGACAACAAACATGAGTGTATGGTCGCTATCTGGTCGAATCATGCAGGAGACCCCACACCAGGCAGCACTCTTGGACACTGGGTGATTGTCTACGGGTACGACGATGCGAAGTACTATTTCATGAACCCAGTGAATGAGCAACTCCAAACCTGTTCCATCCAGCAGTTGAGGGATGCTGCGCAGAACCTCGGACTGGAGATCACCACTGTCCTGCCCAAGGATCAGGAAGGGGGGAGTCACGGTATGTTGGTCCATCATCCGCTAAATAATGCACGTCTTGATGTTTTTTATCTGAGTCCTGACGGGAACATCTGGCATACGTACAGTGAGAGGGGCGGGAGCGGGCTGGCTCATGATGCCGAGCACAACAAACAGAATCTCGGACACCCAGGGCAGGAACCACTGGCTCCACTCCAGACCGATGCTGCCTATGACAACACGGGGAACTATATTGATATTCTCGCTGTGGGCATCAGTGGGCAGGTCTATCTGCTGACGATCCATCCCGATAATAAGGTGGTGACACCCTGGGTGGCCTTGAGTGGGGTACAGATTAAGCTTCCCGCTCCTCCAGTGGGGTAAATGCTCGCATTTGGGCCACGAGTCAGGCATACCACTGGAGGAGGAAACGATCATGGGCAGGAACAAGGCTCAGAGCCAGCAGCAAGAAACAAAGCGATCACCGTCAGAAAGCCAGCGATTGCTTGATACCATGCAAGCCAGGGGCTTGCTGTCGAATGATGATTTCGATGAAACAGCCCTCGAAGCCTCGTTGCCTCCCTATGGGAGCGACGAAGAAGCAGCACTCTTTGAGGAACTTGCTCATGAACTCGGTAAAGTGTTTCAGGCTGCTGAAACAACGATAGCTGAGGAGGTACGTGCGGAGCGGGATGAATGATCGTCTTTTTGGATACAAGCGCCGTTGCCAAGCGTTATGTTGCGGCGCTGCGTTATCCCTCTTTGTGACAGCAGATGATAAGCTGCTTCGTATCGCAGACGCTGAAGGTTTAGCGACAGATGATCCAGAGAATCACTAGAGATTCTTTCAACCCGCTTGCTTCAACAGCCGCGCCCAGCGCCGCGCCTGCGCAGCCTGCTCGCGCACCTGCGCCCTATCGAGCAAACCGCGCTCGGTGATTACCACGCTCACCAGCGAAGCGGGCGTGCGATCAAAATAGATGTTGCGCGCGCGCACCCCTGGCAGATCGGCGGGCAAAACGACTTCTGCGGGGTCCATCTCCTCCAGATGGGCTTGCCTGAACGGCGCGATCTTCAGTCGCTCCGCCAGCGCCAGGAACGGGACACGCTGCGGGCGGCTGGCGCGAGACGCCAGCGCCAGCAAGAGCGTTCCCGCTTTATTCACCACCGCGCCATCGGCCAGAATGCTGTCAGCGCCCACCACCACCGCCGCGCATGCGGGGATAAACAGCCCGGCCTCAGCGTCGGTCAGCAGCGTGACACGCATCCCGGCGGCGGCAAGCGCCCGCGCCATCGTTCGGCCTTCGCAGCGCGGCCTACCCTCCGTCACATAGACCTGCTCGATCTGCTGCTTGCAGGCCAGCAAAGCCGCCTGCACCGTCCCCGAAAGGCTGTGCGTCAGCAGCGTGCCACGCAGATATGGCCGGGCGTGGTTGGCGATCTGCTCTGCTGCCGTTGCCCAACCAGAGATCGCTTCTTCAGCCGCGCGGCTCGCCCGCTCTAATGCTAACCGCTCTAGCGCCGTTGAAGGGTTAGACCCGCGCAGGCCAGGCGTCTCAGCCGCCTCAGCCCAGATGCGCCCAACCGTATTGGCAACGGCCACCATACTGGGGCGGCTGGCAGCCAGATCACGCGCCGCCTGGCGCAACCTCTGGAGCGCCGCCAGCGCATCAGCCTGCGGCTCCAGCCCTTGCAGCGCGCACACGCGCAAAATGTCGGCGGCCTCGCGGGCCAGCGCGCTGGCTCCATGCGCGCGATCATCGCGCACCCAGGCGATACGCGCCGCAATCGGCTGCTCTGACGCCTTTTCCTCAGCCATCGCTGCCTATGGCCCTTCGGTGGACGCCGGTTGCTCATGTGGGGTTTCGGGTGGATAGACCCGCTGGAACGCCTCCTTGAGCATCGGCACCGTCTCATACTGGCCGAGGTCTTTTGGGGCGATCCAGCGCATCTCCGTGTGTTCCCAGTCGGTCTGAATGCTGGCGGCATCGGCGACCAGGAACAGGTACGGGTGAACCGTCCACTCGCGGCCTATGTCAGCGTCAACGAAGGTCAGCGGCTCGCCCCGGCACAGCAGCGTCACATCCTCGCGCTCCAGATGGGCCTCTTCAGAAAGTTCGATATACGCCTGCTCATCTGGCGGCGCTTCCACAAAGCCGCTCACGCCAGCCCAGCGGCCATGATAGGTTCCCACCCGCTGGCTGCGCCGCAAAAGCAATATTTCTTCGCGGCCATCAGGACACCGCCGCAGCAAAAAGCAGGTCACAACATCGGCATGTTGCATAGAACACTCAGCAGCAATCCAGGGTCAGCGCCTGCTGACCAACGGGCCAGATTGATCTGGTCAGACTTGGATCAACACGATTGATCTTCCATTTGCCATCCTCAAGAACAAGCTGCACACTCTTTGTTTCATCAACCGCCGTGCCTCCGCCCTGCTTCACCAGCGTCACCTTGATTGCAGCGGTAGCCTGATTGTTTTGCGTCCGAAGGTTGCTGATCTGGTAGCTATCAATCGTGCCAATCAGTTCAAAAGTCGCCCGGAAAGACTCCTCTGTCAGGCGGCTCTGATAGCTGCTAGAAAGCTGATCGTAGGCAGTCCCGTAATCACCCGTATGGAGCGCGCTATAGAACGTATCGAGCGTCGCCTGCGGACTGTTCAGCGCGCTTTGGATCGAGAGCAGGTTGACCGTAATCACCCCCCCCAGGCCCAGGCAGCTTACAATGACTATGCCCCCAACTATCGCCAATACGAGCGGCAGGAGCTTGCGCCGTTTGCCCTGCTTGCCAGAGTCGCTCCCCTGCAACTTTGCAGGCACGCCCATAGGCGACAGCGGGCCGGAATAAGGGTGGCGGCGCGCGGCGCGCCCACTCAGCTCGTGTCGTCTTTGCGGCTTTTGCCGCCGGTCAAACGGCTCCTCAGCAGCAGCGAGATCGCCAGAACTCGCGCGCGCCGTCGCTGAGGTTTCACCGGGCCTCTCATCATCAAACGGATTCAACGAATTGGTCATAAAGCCCTTCTTTCTGGGCTGAGTTTATAATGGCGCCGCCAAACCAGCGTTCACCGCAGAACATTGCTGGTTGGGCGGCGGAAGGAAAAACGCGATCTTCCAACCTTTGTTTTCCTGCAAGAGTTGTATTGGATCAATATACTGCTCTTTGGCGCGAGTCACCTGCACATTTACCGAGGCGTGGCCGTTCTCCTGCCCGCGCGCGCTGGTAGCATAGGCTGTGACCGTCCCAAGCTGGCGATCCAGACAGGAGAACAAAATGATGTACAGTTGCTGCCCGGTTGCCACATGATTCTTCTGCGCATCAAGATTCAGAACTTGCTGCGTCGTGCTATAAAGCAGTTGAAAGGCCGCTGTATAATCCTGGCTTTTAATATCCGCATAATAGGCATCCGTCACGCCTTCCGGGCTATGGGTATAGAGTGTGTAGAGCAGCAGGCCAACGCAGGCGCAGGCCATCACCAGAAATGCCAGCCCGCCGCCGACACTGAGCCAGATCCATTTCTTTTTTGAGCGCCTCCTGGGTGGAGACGGCAGTACATAGGGCGGAGGAAGCGCATAAGGCGGGGCTGCTGAAGAGATCGGTGGCGCGCCGTAACCACCTAGAGGCGGCGGTGGGGGCGGAGGTACATACCCTGAAGATGCCCCATCAGCGGGGTGATGAGAAGGCGCTATGGGCTGGGTCGGCGCGAAACCCCCTCCAGCCGATGAGGCCAGCCGCTCCGTCGGCGCGCTGGCTCCTCCACCTGCTGGAGCCAGGTACTCTGTCGGCGCATGAGCAGCGCCAACTGCCGCCAGCTCAACAATGATACGCGCCGCGCCAATGGTGATGACATCGCCAGCGTGCAAAAGGTGAGACACATGCGGCTGAAGCGGGCGCCCATTGAGCAGCGTGCCATGCGTACTGCCCACATCCAGCAGCGTGTATTCCTCGCCCTCCGGCCATACCTCGGCCTGGCGAACGGAAGCCCTGGTATCATCAATAACAATGGTATTGGCAGGCGCGCGCCCAAGCGTCACAACCTCTTTTCCAAGCTCGTACCGGCCAAAAGGACCGCGCAAAGCTCCACGCATGCCGACCTCGCTGTCCCTTTCATCGTGATCGTGCGCCAGCGCCGCAAGCAGCGCCCAGCCTTGCCAGACGCCATCACACCTGGCTCTGGCGCTGTCCAGGTGTCCATTGACTGATCTGCCACTTCCCCTTCTCATACACCAGTTGAAGCGTATCTGGATTAAATGCGCCCTTGTTCGGGTCGCGCGTCACATTAACCGAAGCCACCTCATTGGTAGTGGAGGAGCCAACAGGCTTCACGCTGACAATATGGTAATCCGTCACCGCGCCCCGGTCCTTATCAAGCTGCTCAAAGACCACCGTAATGTAGTTTTGCTGACCACCATGCAGTTCGAGATAATCAGGTGTAAACATCCCGGTTGCCGCCGTGTAGTTCTGCTTCTTCAGATTGTCATAGAAGGGCGTCACTACCTGAGTCGTCGCATTGGGGATGGATGGACCTTGCGGCGTTCGATGGCTCAGCAGGAAAAACGCCAGGCCCGTCCCGCCTAGAATCAGCAGCACCGCCAGAACCCCGCCAATCAACAGAGGAAACCGCTTGCTGCCGCGCCTGGCTGCCCCAACGCCCACTCCCGGCGCGCCCTGATAGCCCTGCGGCGGCGCTCCAAACGCAGGCGCGCCGGGATAATACCCCTGAGCCTGGCCCGGAGGGTTTCCCGGATAAGGGCCGAAGGGATTGGGAGGCGGTCCAGCAGGCTGAAAAGGCGCGCCTGGCTGCGCGGGCGGCCCGTAACTGGGCGTGGGTGGCGCGCCAAAAGGGGGCAGCGGCGCGTCATTCGTCAGAGCAGGAGAGAAGCCCATTTGCTCCGATGGCGCGAACGCCGTCGGCTGGGGGGCCGCCGGTTGCGGGGCTGCTGGAAAAGCACCCTCCGCAAGCTCCACTACGAGCCGGGTGCTGCCAATGATGATGACATCGCCACTGCTCAGCGGCTGGGGCATCTGCGGCGCCAGCCGTCCTCCATTGAAGAACGTGCCATTGCTGCTGCCGACATCAACCAGCATATAGCCTGTTCCCTGAAGAAACACCTGGAGATGCCGACCGGACACCTGATTATCGTTGATGACCAGCTTATTTGAGGATGACCGCCCAATCGTCACAGGTTCCAAGCCAAGTTCGTAACGACCAAACGGACCAAGTAGTGCGCCTGGCATTGGCTGCTTCCTTCCCCCCGACACTCCTGACATCGGCGGCTGGGCGCGTTGTCTTGCGTCCAGCCACCAGCGCCATGATATACTTCTTACACGCCTGCTAGCTGCTGGCGAAATCTCACACGCGGCTTATCACTGCCACTGACGACGCCGCGCCGCCAACGACGCAAATTACGACACTGTATCGAGCGCCCTGCCCTCCTAAGCCCTCAGCGGAGGGCCGCGTCTGCGCTTCCAGTGCTGCTGGCGCTCCCCCTCTCTGCCCTGTAGGAGCCGTTGTAGGTGTTGCGGCTGGAGCCGTCGGCTGTGCGGCTGGCGGCGCTGGATTCTTGTTCAGCACCGTTCTCACACCAAACACAATCCCTACCACGATCAGCGCCAGAACAATGATGCTGCCCGCCAGCAGAAAGAGGTTGCGACCAGTGCGCTTTTTGACCGGCATAGCGCCCCCAGGCGGGGGATAGCCTCCTGGCGGGCCAAACGGCTGGCCTCCTGGCGGCGGGAAGCCTGGGCCTGCGCCTGGCGGAGCGCCAGGCGCTCCAAAGGGCGGGCCGAAGGGCGCGCCGCCTGGCCCTCCTGGCGGCGGAAAACCTCCTGGCCCACCTGGCGGGCCAAAGGGCGCGCCACCTGGCGGCGGAAAATCTGGCCCCTGGGCTGGAGGCACTCCAAACGGCGCGAGGCCCGGTCCCCCTGGCGGCGGAAAGCCAGCGACAGGCGGCGCGCCATCAAAGCTCCCTGGTCCCCCTGGCGGGCCAAATTGATTGGGCGGTGGAAAGCCCCCAGGAGCCGCCGGAAATGGCTCCTGGGGCGGTGGAAATGGCGGCGCACCTGGACCGGGCTGCCCCGCAGGGCCAAAGCCGCCCGGCGCGGGCGCAAAGCCAGGAGGGCCAGGCGGCGGCTGGCCGATGCCGCCCCCAAAAGGCTGGGCAGCCGCCCCCGGATCAGCCGCGCCAAAACCGCCAGGCGCGCCAGCCGCTTGCGGCTGACTGGCTTGCCAGGGCGCGTCGGCAGTGAGTTCAAAGTGCAGTTCAATCCCGCCGGAGCCACCCAGCGTAATTGTATCGCCAGCATTTAACGGCTGCGGCTGGCCCGCGCTCAGCTTGACCCCATTGACCGCCGTGCCATTGGTGCTGCCTACATCTATTACTTGATAACGGCCATCGGCCAGGGGTTGGATTTCCGCGTGCTTACTCGAAATCTGGCTATTCGTCAGCACCAGGCGATTGTTACGACTCCGCCCAATGGTCAGCGCCTGGCCTCCCAGATCGATCAGACCGGATGGTCCGCGAATGGATGCACCCATACATTCCTCTTTTACTTCGATGATCTCGTCGGCAGCGCAGGGCTGCCAGCCAACATGGCCGGTGAGTAGCTCGCCCCTCTTGCCCAGGAGAGTCAGGGGGTTCTGCCCTGCCGTCTCTCCTGTCTCGGCCCTCGGTGTCAGCGTCTATTATAGAGCCAGGAGTAGCGAACGTCAACGGGCCGCTGAAAGCAGGTTCTCCCAAATCTGAGGTGTTGGCAAGCGAGGCGTGTTACTTGTAGCGCCGCCTTCTTGGCGGCCAACGCTGCGCCCTGGCGAGCGTGCGCCCTCCAGGCCAGCGGACCAGCAGTCCAACGCTGGCCGCCAAGAAGGGACGCGCGAGCGACCAACGGGAGCGAGAGGACGGGGCAACAGCCGAGGCAAGCGGCAGAGACGCGCGAGCGAGGCACAGCCGAGCGAGCATGGCCGCGCCCAGCGCGGTCAAGCGGCTCTGGCGAAGCCCTTCCCGAAGGGGGGCGGCGCTACAAGTGACCCCCGATAATTAGTGGAACCCTGAAAGCGGACGCCCCAGCCCAAAGCCTCGCTCCTTACCAGGATGGGTGGTGTATCCTCTCTGAGAAGGCTATGCTATACTCCTCTGCAGAAGTGCCTATCGGCGCTCTTTGGCTTTTATGCCCGCAGGAGAACCCCATCGTGCTGCATCTGGATTTTATTCGCCAGCATCCCGATCTGGTGCGCGACGCCTTGCGCAAGCGCGGCGCAAACGCGCCTCTGGAGGAAGTACTGGCCTTTGCGGAGCAGCGCGCCGGCCTCATTACTCGCTGCGATGCCTTGCGCGCGAAGCATAAGCGCGAGGAAGAGCGGCTGCGCGACGCCTTGCGCGCGGCGTCGCCTGCGGTGCGCAAGCAGCTTTCCGCGCCCCTTCAGGCGGCTCAGAGCGAGATCAAGAAGCTCGAAATCGAGATCGGCAACCTCGAAAGCGACCTGCATATGCTGCTGCTGCAATTTCCCAACCTTCCGCATTCCAGCGTCCCCGAAGGCAGCAGCGAAAACGACAACAGCGAGATACGGCGCTGGGGAGAACCCGTCGCTTTTCTGCATCCACCAGCGCCACATTGGGAGCTTGGCGAGCGGCTCAAGCTCATTGATTTTGAGCGCGGCGTCAAGATCGCTGGCACACGCTTTTATATCATGCGCGGACTGGGCGCCAGGCTGGAACGCGCCCTGCTCAACTTCATGCTGGATGTGCACACCACCGAGCATGATTACCTGGAAGTATTCCCGCCTTTCCTGGTGAAACGCGCCGCCATGTTAGGAACAGGCCAGCTTCCCAAATTCGAGGACGACGCCTATCACTGCACAGAAGATGACCTCTTCCTGAACCCGACGGCTGAAGTACCCGTCACCAATCTGCACCGCGATGAAATCCTGGAGCCAGGGACACTGCCCATCCGCTATGCCGCTGCTACCGTGGCCTTTCGGCGCGAGGCAGGCTCCGCCGGACGCGACACGCGCGGCCTGACACGCGTGCATCAATTCAACAAAGTCGAACTGGTGCAGCTCGTCGAGCCGGACCACTCCTATGAAGCCCTGGAAGGGCTGGTCGCCGACGTAGAGGATATTTTGCAGCGTCTGGTGCTGCCCTATCGCGTCATGCTCGTCTGCGTGGGAGACCTTGGCTTCAGCGCGGCCAAAACCTATGACCTGGAGGTCTGGATGCCCGGCCAGCAGCGTTTCGTCGAAGTCTCCTCGGTCAGCAACTGCGAAACGTTTCAGGCGCGCCGCGCCAGCATCAAATATCGCCCGGCCAACGACGCGCACGCCGAATACGCCCACACCCTCAATGGCTCTGGCCTGGCCGTCGGGCGCACCCTCGCCGCCATCCTCGAAAACTACCAGCAGGCCGACGGCTCCATCGTCGTCCCGTCCGTCCTGCGCCCCTACATGGGCGTGGCAACAATTGAAGAGGCATAAGCTCCGGCTGCTGGGAAGCATTGACCAACTCATGATAAAATAGCGCCATGAAAACCCACGAGCATACCAGCCAATCATCAGCCCACGCCTGGAGCCGCCGCGAAGTGCTGAAAGCTGCGGGTGGCTTAGCTCTGCTGGGGCTGGCAGGCTGCGGCACAGACACCACGCCCCCGCCGCTCAGCAGCCCGGCAACGGCTCAGCCGACCAGCACGCCGACGCCAACTCCTCCGCCAGCGCCCGTCACGCTGGCCTACACCGGCGATGTCATGTTTGGGCGCACTGTCAACAGCCACATGCTGGCGACGGCTCTCAACGATCCCTACCCCTTCACCTACACCGCCGATTTCCTGCGCGGCTTCGATCTGACCATCGGCAACCTGGAATGCGTTATCTCCAAACTCGGCGCGCCGGTCCCCAAGTCGTACAACTTTCGCGGCGACGCTCGCGCCTATGATCGGCTGCTCAACGCCGGTTTCGATCTGGTTTCGGTTGCCAACAACCACAGCGGTGACTATGGGAAAGCCGCCTTCCTCGACGAACTGACCACCCTGCCCAGGCGCGGCTTAACCCCCATTGGCGGCGGCCAGAATAAGCAGCAGGCGCACACGCCCGTCTTCAAGACGGTCCGCGATACTACTATCGCTTTCCTGGCCTACGACGAGATCGACCCCTTTTCTTTTGCCGCCACCGACAGCACGCCCGGCCATGCCTGGCTCACCGAAGACGCGCTCCGGCAAGACATCAAGCGCGCCCGCGCCCAGGCCGATTTCGTCATCCCCTATCTACACTGGGGCATCGAATACGATACCGGACTCACCGCGCATCAGCGCCATCTGGCCCAGGTCGCCATAGACTCCGGCGCCGATGTGGTCGTCGGCGCGCACCCACATGTCATCGAGCCGCACGAAACCTACAAGGGCAGGCTCATCGTCTACAGCCTGGGGAACTTCGTCTTCGATAATATGTATGAAGAGGTTGTCCGACGCGGCAGCATCCTTACTCTGACTGTCCAGAAAAATCAGTTGCTCGCGTGGGAGCTTGTCGCCACGCGCATCGGCGACTGGGGCGAGCCAAAGCTCCTGAAGAGCTAACCCCTCAATGGCCTTATACTGGTTAGAAGATGCTTTGCTTCAGGCTCAGCAGGCTTTACGGCAGATTCGTCTCGCGCATAAAGCCCTCCTCTTCAGCGTCCTCCTCATCCACTTCTTCCTGACTATTTGCTTTATCAGCGTTCGTCAGGCGCGCAACAATCGCGGGCAGATCGCTCGCCAGCTTCGAGTTCGAGATCACGCGATCCGCCCCCGCGCGCCGCGCAGCCTGCTGCGCCTCCAGATCGATATGCGAACCAAAGGCCAGCGTGGGTATACGCGCTCCCCTGGCCTGGGCGATCACCTGCTCCCACTCCACGCCAGCTATCCCTGCATGGACAATCGCAAGCGCGGGCGCGCCTGCCGCCAGCTTGCGCGCAAAATCTTCCGCGTTACGCGCCACCTGCGTCTCGTAGCCCAGGGGACTGAGCGTATCCCGAATCTTCACGCTAAAAAACAAATCCCGTTCAAGCAGCAGGATTTTTTTCGTCTCGCTCATAGCCTCTATCCTTTGCTCAGCGCAGGCTGAGCGCCGAGTAGATCTCGCCCAAATAGCGGCTGGGGATCGTCGCCAGCAGCGTGGTGCTGGTAAACCCTTGCTGGCGGGCCAGCGCCTCCCACGTCCGATACGAAAGCGGATACGGTACCCACCAGTTGCCCCGATCAGCATTGTATTCCACCAGAATCAACCGCCCTGGGGGCTTGAGATAGCCGCGCACCAGTTGCAGCGCCGGACCTTTCTCGCGCTGAAAGTGCAAGGAGTTCGCCATCACCACCCCATCCAGCGGCGGCAGGTCCAGCCGCTGTGAAAAATCAGCGGCGAGATAGTTCACCGTCGTCGCCGGAAAACGGGCGCGCAGCGCCTTCTCCTGCTCGCGCAGCGCCCCCCGGTCCTTGTCCACTGAATAGATCTCGCCGGTTGGGCCGAGCAGATCGGCCAGCGCCAGCGTAAAAGCGCCTGAGCCAGAGCCAAGATCGGCCCAGACGCCTCCTTCTGGCTCAGACACACCAGCGCGCAGCAAGCGCACATGGTCGTTATGATTCATAGGGTCTCCTGGGCAGATTCTTTACATAAAGAACCTGCCAACATAGATCGCCTCACCAGGGCTTTTCGCCTGGGCGCAAGACCGGAGCCTGCACCGGAAATTGATCGAGGTTCAGCAGCCCGCTGCCGGTATTGAACAACACCACCTCATCTTCCGGCTTCAGCGCGCCATTCGCCAGCAGCGCGCGATAGGCGGCCACCGTCGCCGCGCCCTCAAGCCCGGCGAAGATGCCCTCGGTGGCCGCCAGCAGGCGCGCCGCTTCCAGCATCTCCGCGTCGCTCACCGAGAGCGCCGTCCCGCCGCTCTCGCGCACCGCGCGCAGAATCAGAAAATCGCCGATAGCCGCTGGCACGCGCAATCCACCCGCCAACGTCTGCGCCCCCTGCCAGGGTTCCGCTCTCTCCGCTCCGGCGTGAAAGGCGCGCGCCAGCGGCGCGCAGCCCTCCGCCTGCACGATACTCATCTTCGGGCGCGCCGAACCAATCCAGCCCAGCGCCTCCAGTTCCTCAAACGCCTTCCACATGCCGACAATACCTGTGCCGCCGCCCGCCGGATAGATGATCGCAGCGGGGAGCCGCCAGCCAAGCTGCTCTGCCAGCTCAAAGCCCATTGTCTTCTTCCCCTCGGCGCGATACGGCTCCTTGAGCGTCGCCACATCGAACCAGCCGCGCTCCTCTTTCAGCGCCGCCACCATCGCCCCCGCGTCGTTAATGAGTCCCTGCACCAGATAGAGGTTCGCGCCGCTCGCGGCCACCTGGACTTTTGCGCTCTCCGGCGCGTCTGCGGGCATAAAGACCGCTGCGGGCAATCCCGCGCGCGCCGCGTAGGCTCCTAGCGCCGCGGCGGCGTTGCCCGCGCTGGGTGTCGCCAGCGCCTGCACACCCAGCGCCCGCGCCCGGCTCACTGCCGCGCTCATCCCGCGCGCCTTAAAGCTGCCGGTTGGATTCTGCCCCTCATCTTTCACCAACACCCGCGCCCCCACAAACCCCAGCGCCCGGCCTAGCTGCTCGCAGGCCAGCAAGGGCGTCATTCCCTCGCCCAGGCTCACCACATCCGCTCCCCGACGCGCTGGCAGCAGTTCATGATAGCGCCACATCGTTGCCGGGCGCTCTGCCAACGCCGCGCGTTCCCATTCGCGCCGCGCCCGCGCCAGGTCATAGCGCGCCAGCAGCGGCTTGCCACAGCAGGCGCTCACCGTCTGCAACCGCTCGGCCTCATACGCCTGCCCGCAGCGGCTGCACTCCAGATGCGTCAGATAACTATAGGCTGACATTGGCTGGTATCCTCTTCTCTTGCACTGCTTCCTTGCACTGCTTTCTCGCACATCTGTTATTATAGGACTTGAACGATCAGCAAAACACAGCGAGGTGTCTCGCGCGCCTCTTTGTTTTTTAGCGCGCCCAAAGGATATATCTGATGACCACTCCCCCGTACCAACTGCTCATGCTGGATATTGACGGCACGCTGCTGAATGAACAGGGCCAGATTACCCCGCGCACACGCCAGGCTATCGCAGCGGCGCAGGCTGCCGGAGTCCTGATAGTGCTGGCGACGGCGCGGCGCTATTTCAGCGCGGCCCGATTCGCCGCTGACCTCGGCCTGACGGGGCCTATCGCCAGCTATGATGGTGCGCTCATCCGCGTTCACCCTTCCGGCGAACGCTGGCACAGCGACCCGCTGCCTGCCGTCGTCGGCCAGGCAGCCGTTGACGCCATCGCCAGGCATGGCCTGCAACCATTGGCGCAGTACGATCTGGACGACGGCGAGCGCGTTCTGACCGGCCCCGAATCCGGCGACACTCCCTGGGAAGGCGACTATTTTACGCTCCTGGCATCTCCGCTTGAGCGCCATCCCCTGGACGAACTCTGCGCCGGGGGACACGATCCCCTGCGCGTCGTCGCCTTTGGGCCGGAAGAGCGCCTGGAACGCATTGCCGCCGATATGCGTCATCTGCCCTGCCAGGCGTATCTCAATCCGCTGGGCAGTTATGGCAGCGCCGAACTTTCGGTGATGAGTCCCACGACCAGCAAAGGCGCTGCCTTGAGTGTTCTCAGCAGCCGTTTGCAGCTAGCGCCAGGCCAGACAATGGCCCTGGGCGACAGTTTCAATGATCTCTCGATGCTCGGCCTCGCGGGCCTGGGGGTAGCGATGGGCCATGCCCCGCCGGAAGTACGCGCGGTGGCTCGCGCGGTCACACTCTCAAATACCCAGGACGGCGCAGCCCTCGCCATCGAACGTTATTTACTCAACGGCAACAGACCCGACAAATGAGGCGTCCATTCGGGAAGCATGGGGAGGTCAGGTATTGGTGGTGGGCTTGAATAAGCCAAATCGCCGACCCTTCAGCGGCCTCGTGGCCGTCTTGCCGGTCAGCTTGATGGCTTTATGGGCGGATGTCTGCTCGATCTGGTGCCTTTGCCAGAGACCTTGAGCCAGTTGGGCCACATCTTGCGCGGCCTGGCTCCTGGGTTGGCTGATCGTAAAAGGATGGCCGGTATTGACGGCGCGCATCACCATGCGCTCATCGCTCACGATCTCCCCAAGCACACGCTGGCCGAAGACCTGCCTGACCTGCGCGGGCGTCATCCCTGATGGGCTGGTTGAACGGTTGATAACAATGTGTACCTTCTCATCCAGTTCCAACTGCGCGGCCACCTCCAGAAATCTGGTCGTGTTCGCCACCACCGACATCTCTGGCGTGACCACCAGAAGAATCTCATCGGCCAGTTCCAGTATCGTCAGCGTCCTATCCTCATAGGAGGTAGGCAAATCCACCACCACCAGCGAGGCCAGCCCGCGAATAATCGTGAAAAGCTGCTGAAGCGAATTGGGTGTGACCCGCTCGGCTGTATCCGAATACGTAGGCGATAATAAGATAGAGACTCCCGAAGGATGGACATACGTTATCTGCTTGACGACATCGCCATCCAACATACCCTTTTCGTAGGCGCCGGTCTCAAACACGTTCTGCGGCGAGCGCACATCCATCACCACACGCACATCCCCAAACTGAAGGTTGCCATCCACCAGATACAGCAGTTCGCCAGGCCCCATCTGCCGTTTCAGAGCCACCGCCAGATTACAGGCC
The DNA here is from genome assembly GCA_036557285.1 of Ktedonobacterales bacterium. Lineage (NCBI taxonomy): Bacteria > Bacillati > Chloroflexota > Ktedonobacteria > Ktedonobacterales > Ktedonobacterales bacterium. Next base: position 16,575 of record DATBHW010000056.1, on the reverse strand, counting down.
AGCACCGTTTTTCCGGCTCCGCCTTTGGCCGAAAAAACCGCGATCACCCGCCCCTGTGGTCGGTCGGGCTTCAGCGGGGCCAGGCGTGTCAAATCGGTCAGGTCTACCCCACTGCGAATCAGCAGAGCCTTCACGCGCAAGACCAGTTCGTCCATACGATAGGGCCGGAACAGCAGTTCGTCTAGCTCCACAATCCCTTTCAGCATCTGCTCCTGCACCAGAGAATACGAGTCTGCTGGCGGCATAATAATCAGCGCCGGAATTGCCGCCGCTGGTGATGGAGCCTCAGAAGTATTCCCTTGCTCTGTTGGCCCAGGTGATTGTCTCTGGTCCAGTAATACCCGAATCTGCGAGGCCGGTGGACTGATCAGCGAATCAACCAGGAGCAGCTTGAAACGCTTGCGCACCGCCGCATTCTCAAGCTCTGCTTGTGAAGTCACGACTTCAACATCCAGACCCTCACGCCACAGAACCGGCGCAATCTCCTTATGCTCCCTGGTATACACAAGTACGCATGGTCTTGTTGCCATCGCCTCAACCCTTCCCTGCAATACTGAAAGCCCCAACGCCACAGCTATATACGCTATTTCCTGCGTCTCGCTCCATGCTCCCCCCTCCTTACCTCTACCATTCCTGCTCCCATACTAACATAGAGCCGGAAAAATAGAAAGAGGGCTGCCGCGCGGGGTTCTACCAAATCTGAGGTGTTGGCAAGCGAGGCGTGTTACTGGTAGCGCCGCCATCTTGGCGGCCAGCGTTGGCCTGCTGGTCCGCTGGCCCCCAGGGCGAACGCTCGCCAGGGCGCAGCGTTGGCCGCCTGGAAGGCGGCGCTACCAGTGACCCCCGATAATTGGTGGAACCGCAAAGGCGCACCACTGGTCTTTTGTGCAGATCTCTGGTATACTGGCCGATGAGAATGACGCCTTGTGGCGCAGCGCACGCCTGGTGTGGTGGTATGTCTACGCCGATTTTAGCCACGAAACTGTATATCCCCCCGCCTCGATCTAAACTGGTCAGCCGTCCCCGCCTGATCGAGCGGCTGAACGAGGGGCTGCACCGCAAACTGACCCTCATCTCGGCCCCGGCTGGCTTTGGGAAAACTACACTGATCAGTGAATGGCTCGCCAGTTGCCACCGACCGGCAGCCTGGCTGTCGCTAGAGGCAGGGGATCACGACCCCGCGCGCTTTCTGATGTACCTGGTCGCTGCTTTACAGGCGATTAAGAGGACTATTGGAGAAAGCGTGTTGGGGGTACTCCACTCCCCTCAGCCACCGCCTATCGAATCAATTCTGACGGCCCTGCTCAATGACCTGACCACCCTCTCGGATCCGTTCGTCCTCGTCCTGGACGATTACCACGTGCTGGATGCCCAACCGGTGGACCAGGCCCTGACCTTTCTGCTGGAGCATCTGCCACCCCAGATGCACCTGGTCATTGCCACCCGTGAGGATCCCCAACTGCCATTGGCCCGGCTGCGCGCCCGGAGCCACTTGACCGAACTGCGCGCTGCCGACTTGCGGTTTACCCCCTCTGAAGCCGCCGGATTTCTCACCCAGGTGATGGGCCTCAACCTCTCAGCCCAAGACATCGGGCTGCTTGCCACCCGCACCGAAGGCTGGATTGCCGGGCTGCAATTAGCTGCGATTTCCATGCAAGGACATCAAGATGCCGCCGACTTCATCACCGCGTTCACCGGCAGCCACCAGTTCGTGATGGACTATCTGGCGGAAGAAGTCTTGCAGCAGCAACCCGCAAGCGTCCAGGCGTTCTTGCTGCGCACCTCCATCCTCGACCGCCTGTGCGGTCCCCTGTGTGATGCCGTGCTGTGCACCTCCTCGGCTTCCGGGCAAGCCACCCTGGATTATCTCGAACATGCCAATCTGTTTCTCGTCCCCCTGGACAACGAGCGGCGGTGGTACCGCTACCACCATCTCTTTGCGGAGTTGCTGCGGCAGCGGCTGCGCCAGAGCATCGCCTCGTCTCCAAAGGATGAAAGCAGGAGCATAGACGAATTACACCGACGTGCCAGCCAGTGGTATGAAGACAATGGCCTGGAAATAGAAGCGTTTCACCACGCTGCTGCCGCTCATGATGTAGAGCGCGCCGAGCGCCTGATGGAAGGCAAGAAGATTCCTATGCATCTCCGTGGCGCGGCAGCGGCTCTCCTGGACTGGCTGGCGTCGCTGCCAAAGGCCGTGCTGAATGCCAGGCCCTCCTTGTGGGTGAGGTATGCCTCGTTGTTGCTGGTGAATGGTCAAACGACTGGCGTGGAGGAGAAACTGCGCGCGGCTGAAGTCGCCCTGCAAGGCGCCGAGGGGGATGACGAGACCCGAAACCTGGTCGGGCAAATTGCCACCGCCAGAGCGACGTTGGCGCTCACTCGGTATCAGGTAGAAACCATGCTGGCCCAGTCGCGCCGCGCCCTGGAGTATCTGCATCCTGCCAACCTGTCTCTCCGTGCTAACGCTTACTGGACGCTGGGGTTTGCCTACCAACTCCAGGGAGATCGAACTGCCGCCCGCCGGGCCTATACCGAAGCCATTGCGCTCAGCCAGGCATCCGGGAATATCTTCTTCATCCTCTTGGCGACCATCGGCCTGGGCAATATCCAGGAGGCAGATAACCAGCTTCATCTGGCAGCCCAGACCTACCAGCGCGTCCTGGAACTGACAGGTGATCAACCCCTTCAGATTATCTACGAAGCACATCTGGGTCTGGCCCGCATCCGCTACGAATGGAACGACCTGGAGGCTGCCGAGCAGCATGGGCGACAGAGCCTCCACCTGGCGCGGCAATACGAGAGTGTGATTGACCGATTCATTCTCTGTGAGGTCTTGCTGGCTCGCCTGAAACTGGCGCAGGGCGACGTGGACGGCGCGGCCACGCTTTTAGCTCAGGCCAGCCAGTCCGCGCGCCAGCACAACTTTGTGCATCGCATCCCGGAAGTGGCTGCCGCACAGGTGCTGCCGTTGCTGCGCCAGGGCCAGTTGGCGGCAGCCGCGCATCTGGCAGAGACGCACAAACTCCCTGTCAGCCAGGCTCGTGTGTACCTGGCGCAGGGAGATCCATCGGCAGCACTGGCGGTGCTCGCACCCTGGCGAGAGCAGGTGGAGGCCAGGGGGTGGGCGGATGAACGGCTCAAGGTGCTGGTGCTCCAGGCGGTTGCTCTCCAGGCGCAGGGGGAACGGGACCAGGCGGTGCAGCTCCTCCTGGACGCGCTGGCGCTGGCTGAGCCGGAGAGTTTCATCCGGCTCTTTGTTGACGAAGGGAGGCCAATGGCTCAGCTCTTGTCCAAAGCAGCCGCTCTTGGGAGGATGCCAGACTATATTGGGAAGTTGCTGGCTGTATGTAAAGTTGAGGCACAGAAGAGCGCAAACCCATCGCCGCGATCTCCTGCCCAGCCCTTGATCGAGCCACTGAGCCGACGCGAGTTAGAGGTGCTTCGCCTGATTGCGCAGGGACTTTCCAATGATGAGATTAGCGAGCGGCTGTTCCTGGCTCTGGACACCGTGAAAGGGCACAATCGGAAAATCTTTGGTAAGTTGCAGGTCCAGCGGCGCACCGAAGCAGTCGCGCGTGCCCGCGAGTTGGATCTGTTGTAGCTGAACCATCAACTGGTCCGCAACCACCGTCTCAAGAACTGTCCGCCAGCTCTCCAGCACCCAAACGTTTTAACCTTCTATCCTCTCAGCGCCCCCAAAACAACACTCCAAACAACACTTTCGTGTCTCGTTGTGAAGGGGGTATGGAGTTATGCTCTTGATAGGTCAAGCACGCGGCACCGATGGTTCTGACTGACCACAAGGGGGACGGGATCATGACCAACGACATGAACGCGGAAATTGATCCGGGTCAGCCAATGATCTATCAGATCAGGATCAAGGGCCATCTGGGCCATCACTGGTCAGACTGGTTTGGGGGACTGACCATCACGGCTCTCGACAACGGCGAGACGCTGTTAACCGGCCCGGTGGTTGATCAGGCCGCCTTGTATGGGGTGCTCAGAAAAGTGCGGGATGTCGGACTGCCATTGCTCTCGGTTATTTGTCTTACACCCGGCCAGGCAGATGCGTCAGAGGTTACACAGTAAATCCAGGCAAGCTCCTTAAGATGAAGCAAAGCAAACGTGGAGGAAACGCATGAAAGCCATACTACTCACCCGCTACGGGACACCGGACACCCTTCAACTCAAAGAGGTAGAAAAACCACTCCCTAAAGATCATCAAGTCCTGATAAAAGTATCTGCGGCCTCCGTCAATGCACTTGACGGGCATAGCCTGAGAGGGAAACCTTTCCTGGTCCGCACGAGCAATGGGCTGCTCAAACCAAAAGATCAGCGACTCGGCGTTGACCTGGCGGGACGAGTGGAGGCGGTCGGCGGGGCTGTCACACAGTTTCAGGTCGGTGATGAAGTCTTTGGGAGGGGGTTGGGCGCGTTTGCCGAATATGCGTGTGCGCGTGAAGACGCCGTAATAGTGAAACCAACCGCGCTGACTTTCGAGGCAGCCGCTGCCGTCCCGGTAGCAGCCCTCACCGCGCTTCAGAGTCTGCGAGATACTGGACAGGTTCAGCCCGGCCAACAGGTTTTGATTCATGGCGCCGGCGGGGGTGTAGGAACCTTTGCCGTGCAGCTTGCCAAAGCATTCGGAGTAGAAGTCACGGCTGTGTGCAGCACACACAATGTGGACCTGGTCCGTTCGCTTGGTGCAGATCATGTCATTGATTACACGCAAGCGGATTTCACCAAGAATGGGCAGCGCTATGATCTGGTACTGGCCGTGAACGGCTATCATTCCATTTTCGCGTATCGGCGTGCATTACGCCCCAAGGGAATTTATGCTATGGTCGGAGCCTCTAAGGAGCATTTAATCCAGGCTTTACTCCAGACCCTGCTCCTGGGGCCAGTGCTGTCAAGGAAGGGGAGACAGAAACTGGGGTTCATGCTGGCGCACCCAACCCAGAAGGATTTGGTGTTTCTGAAAGAGCTACTTGAAGCCGGAAAAGTCGTACCTGTAATTGATAGATGTTACCCGTTACACGAGACGGCGGAGGCTATCCGGTATCTTGAAGAGGGGCACGCCAGAGGAAAAGTCGTCATCACAATGGATCAGAACAGCTAGCCCAGACACAGCCCGGATCAATGTCATCTTGGAGGGGTCTCATGAAAGCGATGGTATGGACCAAATTCGGACCACCGGAAGTGCTTCAGCTCCAAGAGCTAGCAAAACCTGCGCTTTCGGATCATGAGGTTCTGATCAGAATCTATGCGACGACCGTCACAGCAGGGGACTGTCAGCTGCGCAGTTTACAACTCCCTCTCGCGTATCGGCTTCCTATATTCATCGGTGTGGGTCTCCTAAGACGCCTAAGACCAAGGCCCTTTATCCTGGGACAGGAGATAGCTGGTGAAATTGAAGCCGTCGGCAAAGATGTACAACGCTTTAGCAAAGGGGACCAGGTTTTTGCCTGGACTGGTATCGGATTGGGTGGTTATGCTGAGTACAAATGTCTGCCTGAAAAGGGGGTGATGGCAATCAAACCAGCCAACATGACCTATGAGGAAGCTGCCACACTTCCTGTAGGTGGACTGGAAGCCGTGCATTTTCTGAGAAGAGGCCAGGTGCAGAGCGGAGAAAAGGTGTTGATTAACGGTGCAGGAGGAAGTATCGGGACGTTTGCGATACAGCTTGCCAAGTACTTTGGGGCGGAGGTGACGGGGGTGGATAGCGCCGGGAAGTTAGACCTGCTGCGCTCGCTTGGAGCAGACCACGTCATTGATTACACGCAAGAGGATTTCACGAAAAGGGGTGAGACCTATGATGTGATTTTTGACGTGATAGGCAAGAGTTCGTTTTCCCGGAGTTTCAGGTTGCTCACGCCGAATGGGCGCTATCTGCTAGGGAACCCTCCGCTGTCACACCGGGTTCGAGGGCAATGGACGTCGCGGAGAAGCAACAAGCAGGTTATCCCCTGGGCAGCAAGGACAGGGAGCGAATACGCTGAAGACTCAAAGTTCCTCACAGAGCTAATTGAAGCGGGAAAGATACACGCGGTCATCGATCGATGTTATCCGTTAGAACAAACAGCCCAGGCCCACCGATATGTCGAAACCGGACAGAAAAAGGGCCATGTCGTCATCACGGTGACACAGGATAATAAAACCTAACAAAGCACGGCCCCTGAGACGTCTGACACGCCGAGGTACTTCAGACAACCGAATGCCCATATAGGGCGGACTCCTCCTCGAAAAGGGATCGGATTGTTATGGTTGCTGGCGCTCACTGATGATCGTAGACATCTGAGGAGCGGCCAACTGCTGTTCAATCGCCGCGCACAGAGCCGCCGCTCCGTCCTCCTGGGCGATCTGGTCACGCAGATGCCGGGCTGCCTGGAGGTAGCGGGAGGTGTGCAGGAACTGGTTGAGGATGCGAGCAGCCCGATCAACAGTGAAGCGGCTCCAGGGGAGGTATGCGCCTGCACCCAGGCGCGCCACCTGGCTAGCCGAGTACAATTGATCGAAGCCCCAAGGAACGACCAGCGCGGGCACTCCGAAGCGCAATGCCTGGGCGATGGTACCGATGCCGCCATGCTGGATGATCGCCGCGCAGTGGGGGAAAATTGCCGAATAGGGCGCAAAGGGCAGCGCCAGCACCTCCCTATCTTCTGGCTGACCCAGATCATCAGCAGCCATTCCAATCACCAGGGCACGTGCTCCTGCCTGGCGGATGGCCGCGATGCTGGTCTGGAAGTAGGGCGCAAACGCCCGGCGCATCTCTGGCCCAATCGATCCCGCTGTCACGGCCACCAGCGGGCGTCCCTCGCCGAGATAGGCTTCGAGTTCGGGAGGCGCTTGCCAGGTGGAGGGTGTATCCCAGAAGCAGAACCCTGTCACCTGCACGTAGGCAGGCCAATCAGGTGGGCGTGGCTGAAACACGGAAGAACAGGCAAGGCATACCAACTGCTCCGACGCATTGCCTAGCCAGAGCAGTTCCCGGCGCGGCGGCAGACCATAGCCCGCCCGCAGGCGATTGATAGGACGATCCGCGATGCGCCCCAGGATTAGCCCGCCCAGCCCCCAGGAGAAGCGATTGCTGGCGCGCTGCACTGGCCCCGGTAAGGTGAATGGCGGCGGCTGCGTGATGATGTGCGCGGAAGGCAGGGTCACAGGCGTTAGCGCCGCTGTTACCCAGGGTATGCCAGTGAGGTCGGCTACAAACGACGCGGCCAGCTGCGCGGAAGAAGCGACCAGCAGATCGGCATTGCCACACGCCTGGCGCAATTCCTCCACATTGGCCGAAAGCGTCGGCAGAATGCCTTGCTGCACCAGCAGCGAGATCGATCTGATTGGGTTGCTTTTGCCCAGCATCTGGCGAGCAGCGGGTGCCAGGTTGGCAACCACATTGCCGCTGAGGACATCAACTGGGAAGCCGAGCGATTCCACCGTCGCGCGAAAGTGCTCCTGCATCGCGAATCGGACCTCATGTCCGCGCTCGTGCAGCCGCAGCCCTAGCGCCAAAAACGGATTCAGATCGCCCGATGACCCAAAGGTCGAAAGCATGATACGCGCCATAACAAAGAATTCCTCACGTTAGAATGATTGGTGCATGAGATAACCTATTTCCGGTTGGCTCAGCTTTCATGGACCTCTCGTGTAGTGCCCAGCCCTTAAAATGCGGACCTTGTGGGTATTGTAAGGAAGTAGTGCTTCTTACGCAAGCTTGATGTACTGAAGGGAGAGCATCCCCCCGGCTCCGCGAGCATTCATCTCGCGCTGGATACGCTTGCCTGGTCCGGCGCTGGCGGGATCGGTGCGGCGGATTTATCTAGCAGCATCTCCGGTGGTATCCCATCTGGAGGTGGAGTGATGGCCGCTGTACGCTTCGGCAGGCTTAAAACCACTACCAACGCAGCGACAGTGGCGCCTACGATCAACGAGAACGGAGGCCCCCACCAACTAGCCAGCCCTCCAGAAAACAGGTTGCCAATGGGCGTTGTACCCGCAAAAACGACTACATACATGCCCATAATCCGTCCACGAAGGTGATCAGGGCTGCCGGTTTGCAACGCGGTATTGGCGGTTGCAGAGAATGAGATGGTGGCAAACCCGATGGCTGCCAGCAGAAGGAGCGAAAGTGGATAGAAACGCGACAATGCAAATCCTACCTCGCAGGCGGCCAACGCTGCTCCACTGATAAGCAAGACGCTCATGCGTGGCTTGCGCCCAATAGCTGCAATGACCAGGGCAGCTATCAAAGAGCCAAGCCCGGTGATGGCAGACATTGCTCCGTAGCCGGACGCTCCCACTTTCAACACGTCAGCAGCAAACAAAGGGAGAATAATATTAAAGTTCAGCGCAAAAGTCCCTACGGCAGCTATCAGGAGGACGATGGTGAGCATTATAGGGGTCTGCCGTATATACTCCAGACCCTCTCTCAACTGAATAAAGGATGATTTCCAGCCACCTCCCTTATTGGAATGGGCTACCGACAGTAATTTGTCAATGCGCATGAGCGCCAAACCAATAATTACGGCGATAAAGCTGATCCCGTTGAGCAAAAAGAGCGGGGCGACACCCAACCAGCCGATCAATATTCCTCCGATGCCTGGACCGATTATGCGGGCGGTATTAAACAGGGAGGAGTTGAGTGCTACGGCGTTCAAGACATCTTCGCGCCCGACCATTTCTACGACAAACGCCTGGCGGGTTGGCATATCGAGGGCATTTATCGTCCCCAGGAGGGTAGCCAATACCAGGATTTGCCAGATCTGCACGATATGAGTCACAGTGAGCGCATACAGGAGGAAGGCCAGGAGCATAGCACTGCTCTGGGTGATGAGCAATAATCGTCGTTTAGGCCAGCGGTCAGCGATAACGCCCCCCAGGAGCGACAAAATTAGCACGGGAAGGAACTGAAGTGCGCCTACCAGACCAAGTAGCAACGCATTGTTATGCGAGAGTTCCAGAACAAGCCAGACCTGGCCGATGGATTGCATCCAGGTGCCAATCAACGAAATAAGTTGACCAAACCAGAACAACCGGAAATTATAATGGCGCAGTGCCCTGAAAGCCCGTGCCATTACTAATCCCCCAGTGCGCATCTTCAGTGGGCGTCGTGCTTGATTTCGAACTAATCGAGCGAACATAAAAACCTCATAAATCGTTAGCTTTATCTCTAAGTATATCAGACATTTACGTTAACGTCAATCTCGACTTGGTATCAGAATTAAAGGGGTTTTCTAAGCAGGTGATACTCTTTCACAATGAAGATGAGGGGATAGATGTCGTCCCTTTGCTCCACCAAGGGTAGGCAGTGAGGCGCTGAAGATGAGACGGCGCCTTCCATAAATGCCGAAAGGCCGCTGTCCTCGCCTCTTTCAGCTTCTCCTGGTCCAGCGCGCACGCAGTCTAGCCTCTTAGGCGACCAGATGCCCCATCTGGTCGTCGCCAGGGCCAAGATGGCGTATTTTACCCATGTCGGATGTGAGCGCTTCAGGTATACTGATGATAACGAGCCAATCATCTAACACGCTGATCTGCCTGGTTCGCCCAGCATCGCCACACGACACCAACCAGCGAGCGGAGCTGCCGATAGGGAGGAGTCTTCTTTGCACCAGTCTCACGACACCCGCGCTACCCGGAGGCGGCGCTTGCCGGAACAACGTTTCAAGCATACCGACCACCTGACACCGAACCGGCCTCCTATCCTGTCCAGTTCCGTCAGCGGTTTCAGAGCTGCTGTCCAGCATCACCTGCCTGCCGAACTGACCTCTTTGATCGGTCGTGAGCGCGATGTGGACCAGCTTTTAACGCTGCTGCGCCGTCCCACCGTGCGATTGGTGACACTGGTGGGACCAGGAGGCGTGGGCAAAACCCGCCTGGCCGCGCAGGTGGCCCGCCGCCTACATACGGCCTTCCGCGACGGGGTGAGCTTTGTGTCACTGGCAAGCATCAGCGAGCCAGGTCTGGTGGCGCCAACGCTTGCCAACGCCTTGCAGGTCCATGAGCGTCGCGGACTCTCCCTCCTGGAGCAGGTACAGGAGGCGCTCCACGACCGGCACGCCCTGCTCGTCCTGGACAATTTTGAACAGATCCTCCAGGCCGCGCCGCTCCTGGAGGATCTGCTCATCGCCTGTCCGACGCTCACCCTGCTGGTGACCAGCCGCGCCGCCTTACACCTGCGCGCAGAACACCAGTTCCCGGTGGCGCCGCTTCCGCTGCCCGATCCTGGCTACTGCGCTACGCCAGAAGATCTTGCGCAGAACCCGGCGGTTGCACTCTTCCTGGAGCGCGCCCAGGCCGTCGTCCCCACCTTCCAGCTCACGCCAACCAACGCGCAGGTCGTGGCAAACATTTGTACTCAGTTGGATGGTTTACCGCTTGCCCTGGAACTGGCGGCGGCTCGGATCAAGGTTCTGCCTCCGCAAGCGTTGCTCGCCCGGCTCAACGAGCGCCTGACCCTGCTCACAGGTGGCTCACCTACCCTCCCTGCTCGCCAGCAAACCCTGTCCAACACACTGGCATGGAGCTACGACCTGCTCTCTTCTCAAGAACAACGGCTCTTCCGCTTGCTCTCGGTCTTCGTCGGTGGCTGCACACTCGAAGCACTGGAAATGGTCGCCGTGCCCATCATGGGCTACCAGGAGCCACTGTTGGATGACGTGACGGCGCTCGTAGATAAGAGTTTGCTCGTGCCTGTCGCGCACGAGGGCGGGGAGCCTCGTTTCGGAATGCTGGAGACCATGCGCGCCTATGGCCTGGAAGCCCTGGTGGCCCAGAGGGAACACGAAACCAGCCAGAAGGCCCATGCGGCCTATTACCTGGCACTCGCAGAGCAGGCGGCCTACCAGGAGATGCGCGGCCAGCCAGCGCCTCCGTACATGTGCCTGGAGCAGGAGCAAGCGAATCTGCGAGCGGCCCTGACCTGGCTGCGCGACCGCGGCGAGACCCAGGCGCTGCTGCGCCTGGCTGGGGCGCTGTGGCGGTACTGGACCATCCAGGGCGCCCGCTTCGAGGCGCTTTCCTGGCTCCAGCAGGCGCTCGACCTTCCCGGCGCGGAAGCGCTCACCGTGGCACGGGCGCGGGCGCTGTGCGGGCTGGGGTTTTTGACCGCGTATCTGCACCACCAACAAGCCGAGGGCCTGGCCTGGCTGGAGGAGAGCTGCGCGCTCTCGGCGCGGCTGGGCGATCAGGAGGGGCTGGCCCTGACGCTGGGCTGGGCGGCCCAGGTGCAGCTCTATCGCGCCGATTACCCGGCAGTCGAGCGCCTGGCCGAGCGGGGGCTGGCCCTGAGTGAGGCTCTGGGCGAGCCGGGGTTTGTCGCCTTTCACGAGAGCCTGCTCGCCCTCCTCGCAGAGAAACAGGGCGACGAGGCGCGCGCCATCGCCCACTGGGAGCAGGCCCGACACCTGGTACAGGCGTTTGACCATCACCCAGGTTTTGGCACGCGCACCCGGCGTCACCTGGCCGCGCTTGCTTTCGCGCGCGGAGAACTGGGCCAGGCGCATGCCTTGCTGGAGGAGAACCTGACGCTGGCCCGGCACATCGGCTATGCCGGGGCCGTCTACTGGTCGCTGGCAGGCTTAGCCACCCTCGCCCGCCTGGCTGGTGACTACGCGCGCGCCGATGCCCTGTGTGTAGAAGCCCTGTTACTGGCGCACCAGGCAGGGGATCGCTATGCGACGGGTCGCCTGTTGTCCATCCAGGGGCAGGTAGCCCAGGCACAGGGCCAGGTGGAACAGGCAAAAGCGACCTACCGTGACGGGCTGCGCCTGGCCGCGAGCATCGCAGCCAGCGAACCAGCCGGTCACTGCTTGCTGGGTCTCGCCTCCGTCGCTCACACCGAAGGCGCCTTACAGCACGCGACGGTCCTCTTCGCTGCCGCCCTGCCCCGGCTCAGCCGCAGTCTTCAACTCGCGCCCGCCGAACGGGCGGCTTGTGAGCAACACCTGGACGACCTGCGCGCTCTCCTGGAGACGCCGATGAGCAATGCAGCGTCATCTCAGGGTGGGGAGATGCTGTTTGCGCAGTTGTGGGCACAGGGACAGACGATGACCTTAAAGCAGGCGCTTCAGGTCGCGCTCACTGAACCCACTCCATCGTCCAGGGCCGCCGATCAAGCACAGATCAGCACCCAGGAAACCCTGCCGAATGCTCTGCCTGCTTCACGGAAACGAGTGACTCTGCCAGCCGGACTCAGCACCCGTCAGGCCCAGGTTCTCCGACTGCTCACCGGGGGGCAGAGCAATCGCGCCATTGCTGACACCCTGGGTCTGAGCGAGAAAACCATCATCAACCACCTGACCAGCATCTTCCAGAAGATTGGCTGCGAAAACCGGGCCGCTGCCGTCGCCTATGCCATCCGGCATGGGCTGGCATAGCAGGACTTTCTCCCACCTCTCCAGCACTCTGCTGTGCCTTGAGATCACTCTACGGCTCCTCCTCTGCTCCTCCAATAGCCCTGGCACAAGCCTTCGTGCCGGAAGCGCCTTGCTGCCAAGCTCCAGGCGGCATGGAATGGTGCAGGCCATCAAGCGCGCATAGGGGTTTCCTCCTAATTTACGCCTGGCTTGCCAATTGGGAGATTCCCCCGATGCGCGCTTGGCGCTGAACCTTTAGACTGATGCTTGTACAGTACCCAGGTGCGTAGCACCTGGTCGTGTTTCACTCACCAAAAGGTGGTAGGGCCTCTCTGGCTCGGCTCTGGCAGACCACACGGCGGCGCTGTCCGCATCCAGGGGAGGGCGGGGGAAGAATGATTGATAAACAGCAAAGAGGAATCATGGACACATTCCAGCAAGACACTCAACAAAAGGCCAGAACCTGGGAGATGGGCTTCTGCACGACAGCATTTTGCCAGTGCAGCTTCCTTATGGTGCATCGGTGCGCCGAGGCCCACGAACTCTGGAGGGTCACGAGAAAGCTAGGCGAAGGGGGGTGGCTCATAGCTGCCATCGAGCCGATATGCCCGGGCTGTGGAGGGGATCTACTGAATTTGAGTACGCTGCGCGGATGGTGTGAAGAGTAGAGGAGCTATAGACCACTTTGTCCATCATGGTTCATACCCGCCTGTGCCCAGTTGTGTTTTGGGGCATGCTGCCCCTTTGCGGAAAAGGAGGACGCTCCTATGGCCTGGGCTTCTGCGCCTGGTGACTGCTCCTCTTGTTGTGAGCCATTACCAGCCAATGCGCCTTTTGGTGGCGAGTGTGGAAGGCCCCTCCGGGAATCCACGCTCGTACCTCAGATCAGCCCTCTCCCTTCCATAGAGGAGGCGCTGGCGGCTTTTCAGCAGCGGTATCCCACGTATGCTTCCACCGGGTATCTGGACGAACTGCGCGCGCGGGAGTACAACCGCCTGGATCAGCAAGGGCAGGTGTATCTGGATTACACGGGCGGTGGGCTGTACGCAGAATCCCAACTGCGTGCGCATATGGCCCTGTTGACCAGTCAGGTGTTTGGCAATCCCCATTCTACGAACCCAGCCTCTCAGGCTATGACAGACCTGGTGGAACACACGCGCAGCTACGTCCTCGAGTATTTCAACGCTGATCCCAGGGAATATGAGGTGATCTTTACTTCCAATGCCAGTGGGGCGCTCAAGCTCGTCGGTGAAGCCTACCCTTTTGGCCCCAGCGGCCAGTACCTGCTGACCTTTGATAATCACAACTCGGTGAACGGCATTCGTGAGTTTGCCCGTGCGAAAGGCGCGCTGTTCTCCTATGTGCCGATTACCCCGCCGGATTTGCGGGTGGACGAAGCGCATCTACTGCAACAACTCCATCAGGCGCGACGAAAACATGCGAACCTCTTCGCCTACCCGGCCCAATCCAACGTCAGCGGCGTGCAACATCCCCTGGAATGGATCGAACTGGCGCATGAACAAGGATGGGATGTACTGGTGGATTGTGCTGCCTTTGTCCCGACCAATCGCCTGGACCTGGGTCAATGGCATCCCGATTTTGTGCCCCTCTCCTTCTACAAAATTTTCGGGTACCCGACTGGCATCGGATGCCTGCTAGCGCGCAAACAAGCGTTGGCAAAACTGCAACGCCCCTGGTACGCTGGAGGCACAATTACCTTGTCATCGGTTATTGCCGCCGAAGAGACCGGCGCTGGATTTTATCTGACACCGGGCGCGGCAGGCTTTGAAGACGGCACAGTCAATTACCTCAACATCCCTGCGGTAGAAATCGGGCTGAACTATATTGCGAGCATTGGCATCGAAATGATTCACGAGCGTGTGTTGTGCCTGACCGGATGGCTGCTGGAGCAGTTGACCGCGCTGCGTCACAGCAATGGCAAACCAGTGGTGCAAATCTATGGCCCCCTCACAACAGACCGGCGTGGCGGGACGATTGCCTTCAATTTCTTGAACCCAGAGGGAAAACTTCTCGATTGCTATCAGGCACAAGCAAAGACCAATCACCTTTCTATCTCCTTACGCAGCGGATGCTTCTGCAATCCGGGAGTCCGAGAGGTTGCCCTGGACTTTACGAAAGAGCGTCTGGCGAACTGTTTCGGGGAGAAAGAGCGGATGACGTATGAGCAATTTCTCCTGGTGATTGATGGGCAAAAGACAGGCGCCCTGCGCGCTTCTGTTGGACTGGCAACGACGTTTAGTGATGCCTATCGGTTTCTACAGGGCGCCCGGACCTTCATTGATAGCATGGAGTGAAGAAGGAGGTAAAGCAGGCGAGTTGCCTTCTTCATCCCGGTCATTTCTGGGGAAATGAATCAGTCACGCTCCCTCTGGCAATGGCATCTGGACACCCAATTGTTCCCAGAACTGCTGCTTGCCCAGATCGGTGACAACGATAGCACGTGTCCCCTGCTGCTTGACTACCCAGCCATGCTCGACACAGGTGGCCCACAGTGCTGCCCCAAGGCTGCCTCCCAGGTGGGGGCGCCGCTCGGTCCAGTCGGGGCAGGCGAACGCAAAGCGACGCCGTTCTCGTCGCACGGCGCTTAGATTGAGTCCAAGCTTGCCAAACACCTCCTCCCCCCTGGCCCCAAGCTCCACCTCAGCATGCATGGCTCCTGGTTCCTTGATGGCCTCCAGAGCCAGCAGGGCATCAAAAAGAGCCACACTATAGCGGCCTGCAAGATGATCGTAGCAGGTACGGGCAGCAACGAGCTGTGGTGATTTCCAGAGCCTGACCGGGACCATCCCCGCCACTACCGTGAGGGACTCAACCAGGTGGCCCACCGATGCATCGCGCAGGGCATAGATAATGTGCCGCCCCTCTCGTGCCGCTCGCACCAGATCACGTTCGCGCAGCAAAGCCAGATGGTTGGAGACGTTTGATTGAGAGACGCCAGTGAGGGACTGCAATTCCGACACGGTTGCGGGGCCTGCCATTAAGTGTTGAAGTATCCCAAGCCGCACCGGGTCAGCCAGTGCTTGAGCAAGGATGACCAGTTGATCACTTTCACTCATCATCATCTCCTGGAGGGTGAAATACATTTGGTTGTAATGATACATTAGATACATCAGCTTCTCATGATATGTTACAACATCTTCACTTATTTGTCCAGTCGCAGGTTGACCAGCAAGACAGCCAGTATGTCCTCCATCCTCACTGGCAGGAGGGCTGCCGCGAAATAGGTGCGCAAGAGCTTGAGTGTGCGCCAGATCAAGATGCGCACGGCCCCCTCGCCTTTGCCCAGGACAGCAGCGATCTCGGCAGCGCCGAGTCCATGCGCAAAGCGCAGGTACAGCACCTGCTGCTGCGGCGGCGGCAAGCGCCGGATCGCTGCGCGCAGTTCTATCTGCGCCTCCTGGCGCAGCACGACCTGTTCGGGAGTCTGTGTCGCGTCTTCCTCCAAGGTCTTGGGGAGCGCGTCCAGCGGGACGATCCGCAGGCGCGCCGAGCGCCGATACGAGTCCACCAGCTTGTGCTGCGCTACGCCAAACAGCCAGCGCCGCCGCTCCCCTTCGGGCACGGCAAGAAGCTGGTTGCGTTCCAACGCGGCCAGAAAGACCTCCACCAGCAGGTCTTCCGCCTCTTCCAGCGAAGCCGTCTGCCGACGCAGGTACGCGAACAGAAGTGGCGCGTACTCCTGGTAGAGGGCGGCTGGACTATCCATGTGCGAACTGGAAGGACTCGGTTGCATCAGACACCTCTGTAGTCAGGATGTGCTACTCAGTACATCGCTGCCAGGGTGAAACCATTACAGAGAAAAGGCGCCAATACGGAGGAATGTGAGCTAGTTCACAGTCTAGTAAGAGAGTGCAGTGGCAGAGGCACACCAGGAACCATCCAGCGTGCTGCCGACGGTAAAGATCGCAAACCCCACGGTATAGAGCCGCACGCGCCCGAAAATATCCGAAATCCCCCAAAAGGAACAAGCAGCGTGGTTATGACGACCATAGCCTCTTGCAAAGCCGCTGATGTATTGTAATATACGCCTCATGAATGCTTGCCTTGCCACGTCGGTCTTATACCAAATCCTGTTAAATAGCAGTGCTATCATGCGAGTTGCGGCCACCAATGGAAGGCGGTGAGGCCACAGATACGCTCAGGGTTTGCCTGAAGCGTCAAGCAGCGGCTGGCTTGGGTCTCGTGCAGGTCGTCC